>CAZXAV010000018.1:0-11649 GCA_964638195.1 uncultured Prevotella sp.
CAATGTCATTACACGGTGTTGCAACCTTTTGATGAAATTGGAAACGACAAAATTGGTTCTGCCATGCCCAATGATACATACACGCGGGGCGGAATTGCGTTAAGTAAGGATGCTTGGATTTTGTGTCCTGCCGACGAAGTTGAAACGGCTAAACAGCAAAACCCCGGTGTTCATGTGTTGGGTTACAAGGGCGAAAATTCTAATGGTTTGGCGGCACCGTTCTTGTCGCAACTGGGTTATCGTGCCGAAAAAGTTGGTCAATGGGGTTGGAGTGATCAAGAAAGCCAACAACAATTCCATGAAATTATGGAACGCAGGGGCATTCAAGAAATCCAACACGACAATTCGACCGATGCGGAAGATGAAGAATTTCAAATTGCCACGAACAAACTGATTGCTTTAATCAAGATGTTACGTGATGAAAATTTGATCCAAACTCCGCAAGACTATCTGCGTTTGAAACCGCAACTGGAACAGCAAGTCGATTTAACACAATTATTAAATAAGGTCATGGCATCATCCCAAGTTACCGATGAAATTGCCAAAAATTGGCGCAATCGTGATGCGATTGTTGCCCAAGGTCAAAACGTCAAAACTTTTGTCGGTAAAATGAGTCGGGCAGGGATGCCACTGTCGAAAGAAGAAATCTTTGCGTTGCAAACCCGTGTGGACGATCAGCGGGAAGGTACCAACAATGCGGCTTATTACAACGCAGGCAAAGAATTCAAGCCCGCGGAATTGATTGAACGGGCTTTGGTGAACAACGCACTGCGTTCACGTACCATCGAAACCGACCGTCAAATGTAATGCGACTTAAAATAATTTGCTGCAATGGTGGCGGATATATTTAGTAATGTTGTCCACGGTTAAACCATTTTGTTGTAAGAACTTGTCGGGTTCAAAGTCTTGGGTTAATCCCGTCGTGAAACCGAAGTTATGCACTTTGATGTCGCGTTCGCCGAAGTAAGCCGCAACTTTTTGCCCGAAACCACCATTCAACGCGCCTTCTTCCATGGTGACCACCAAACTGTGGTGGGCGACCAATTTATCTAACATTTTTTCGTCCAAAGACGACAAGCAAACGGGGTCAATCAAGGTTGCATGAATGTCATTTTCTTGTAACTTGGCAACCACTTGTTGCGCCATGGGGAAGGTTGAACCAACGGCAATAATCGCGACGTCCTTTCCTTGGGTAATGACGCGGGCATTGGTGCTAAATTTTTTGGTGGGCAGTGGGTCGTCAATAATGCGGTCGGGAACACGGATGGCTACGCTGAATTGATTTTGTTCAATCGACCAATCCAACATTTGCAAGTAGGACTGTTTGCTGATGGGTGCTAAATAAATCAAATTAGGAATGTTGCTGAGTTCGGCAATGTCATAGAAACCGTGGTGGGTCGAACCGCCCATGCCGTGGACGTGGTCACCGAAGACCAACAGCGTGGCGGGGTTGTTATCCAAAGCTAAATCTTGGTGCAGTTGGTCAAAACTGCGTTGTAAGAACGAACCATAAACACCGTACACGGGGTGTGCGCCACCTTTGGCAATGCCCGCCGCAAAGGATACGGCGTGTTCTTCCGCAATCCCCGCATCCACAAATTGGGCAGCGGCTTGCTTGCGGCGTTCGACGTTGTAGCCAAGGATTTTCGGGGTCGCGGTGCTGATTGCCACCAAACTTGGGTCGGTTGCCATTTTGGCGGTTAAGTGTTGGTAAGTAATTTCAAAATAGTTGAGTGCGTTGGAGCGTTTGATTTCGCCCGTGGTTAAATCGAACGGAGCACTGAAATGGTAATTTTCGGGGGTAGCCGTTGCGGGGGCATAGCCACATCCTTTGACGGTGTGGACGTGAACCACGGTGGGGCGCTTGCAGTCTTTGACTTGTTGCAAGGTTTTGATTAAGGCTTGCACGTCGTTGCCGTTGGGTTCGTAAACATAATCTAAGCCCAAAGCACGGAACAAATTATCGGTTGCCGTGCCGTTGGTTTCGCGTAATTTGGCTAAATTTTGGTAATAGCCGCCGTGGTTTTCGGCAATCGACATTTCGTTGTCGTTGACAATCACAAGCATGTTGCCGCCTTGTTCCGCAATGTTGTTCAAGGCTTCAAAGGCTTGACCGCCCGACAATGAGCCATCACCGATAATGGCAACCACGTGGTGCGGTTGCTTTAAGAGGTCGCGGGCTTTGGCTAAACCGCATGCCAACGACAGTGCGGTGGACGTGTGTCCCAACGTGAATAAATCGTAAGGACTTTCGGCGGGGTTGCTGAATCCGTTGACATCGTGATAATGTTTCGGGTCAGTAAAGGCTTGGGCGCGTCCCGTCAACATTTTGTGGACATAGGTTTGGTGCGAAACGTCGAACACGATTTTATCGGTCGGGGCATCAAACACATAATGTAAAGCTGTGGTCAATTCCACCACGCCCAGATTGGGGGACAAGTGTCCGCCGTTCGTGCTGATTTTTTGCAACAAGGCTTGGCGGATTTCGGCACACAAGTCGGGTAATTTGGTGACTTCAATTTTCTTCAAATCTTTTGGGTTTTTAATTTTGGTTAACATGGGGCAGTGTAACAATTTTGTCTTTGAATCGTCAAATTGATATTGCCAAATCGGTCTGTCATCAGTTATAATTAAGGTATGCAAAACTTAAATTTATCCGCCAATGTGAAACAATATTTTGTCCATGCGTTGAAAGGTGTCGGACTGCGGGAAACTAATCCGCAATCTGGTTCGTTTGTGGAAATGAGCGAACGGGATATTTTACAGTTCTTGGAAAACCCGCAAACGACCACGAGTGATATTTACGAACGTATCAAGTTGGCGGTGGTGCAACAATTACAAAATGACGCCCAATCCGATAAATTTATCCAAAACAACACGGCGTTTGACCGTCAAATCTTAAAAAGCATTTTAACCAAAACCAAAATTGGTAATTTCAAATTTGCCGACAAGGTTTGTGATGTCTATTTACGTAACTTGACCGCTGCGGGTGTCAGCAACGACGGAAAAATCAACACAACAAATATTGGAAACAATTTAACACTGGAATGTACCGCCGAAGTTGTGATGATGTCGGTGATTGCCGGCTTGAAAGACCAACACTTGTCCGACAACGAAAAAGACGAAGCCGGACAGTTGTGGAACGAAGTTTTGTTTGTTGGTGGTTATGCGGGTGGTTATAAAAATTGGTTAATCAATATCACCAAGACTTATCAGCCAGATTTACCTTACACTGAGCAGACTCCGTCATTTAAGGAATATCAGCAAAGAGAAGTCATAATCCAACTAAAAAAAGAAACCACCGCACGTTGTGGTGACCCTAAATTAGCGGATAAGCTTTTGAACTGCAAAGTTAATCGTGCCATGATGGAGCAATTAGCACTCAATGATGAATTGATCAAACAAAGTTGTGAATACTGCTCGCTCCGTCTCGATAAGAAGAACCCCGATCCCAATAAGGATTTGTGTTTGTGTGATGTGTTGGCGGTGTTATCTGATGAAGGTAAAAAAGCCCAAGTGGTGACTTTCTTCCAAGACCGTTCCCGTGAACAGAGTGAGGACTTGAAAGCCAATCCCAAAACCAGTGAAGTGACCCGTCAAAACAAAATCGGTAATGTGATTGGTAATGCTGGTCGTAAATTTGTAAAAGAACAAACTGGCAGTGGTGTGGCAGTTGACTTTGATAAGGGTAGTGGCTTGGGTAAAGGCAAGAAAGGTCCGTGGCGTGGTTACAAACCGTTGTATGATGCGATTTTGTCGTTCTTGAAAGACCTATATAGTAATGTCATGACCATTGGTTTTGTTACCAAAATTATGGAAAAAGATGGCTACTTTATTTCGCCCGAAGATGCGGAAGATGCCCAAGGAACCAGAGACCTTAATGCGTACAAAGATGTAACCGATGCTTGGAAAACCGATTACCAACAAATGAACGATGGTTTCAAAGAAGAGTCCCAATCAGGGCAAGAACCTACGTTGAATGTGGCGGGCGAATTTTACAACAAAACCAAAGCGCGCTTGTTGGCGGATAAAATGCGCTTGTCTGTTAAACAAACACAAATTGATGATGACTATATGCAATCCCATCCAGACTTATCACAATTAAAAGAGCAAGCGACATATTTGGAACAACGAATTGCAACCGCTGAAAAAATTCTGAAAGAACAAATCCCGAATCCCGATTCACCAGCATTTAAGGATCCGCGCTATTTTGAAATGTTGGAATCCCAAATTATTGCAGAAGATGCGAACCAACAAAATGTTGGTGTGCAGAATTTTTTGAAGGGCACCAAAAACAACTCGGCTAATGATGAAATGGGGCAAGCAGTGCAACTGTTTGGCCATCTGGTTACCAATGGTACGACACCAAATCAACAACAAGTTAAACGTGAGATGGCGAAGGAATTGTTCCATTTACACGGCAAATACGAGAATAAAGAAATTACCGATCAAGATTTGGACGGCATGGCAAATCGTTTTGTACAATCGGGTGCACTGAATCAAATTCGCAACGACTTAAACGAACTTTCCGCTAGTGGACAAAATAAGCGCGAACAAAATCCGAATGTTGAACTGAACAGCCAAGACTACAAAATTGCCGCGGTGGATGCTAATGCGGCGATTAACCAATTTGTGGTCAAAGATTTGCAACAACATGTTGCCAAAGAACAATACAGCCAATATCGAGCCAACCAAGCCCGCAGTGAAATTATGGATGCGGTAATTGCTGAAAGGGGAATGTAAAATCTATCCAAAAATCTCATTGTAAGTTTTGGTAGTTTAGGTTTATAATATAAATGTCTATGCGTAAAATTTTGTCAAGGTTAGCAACAATAGCATTGATCTTGGTGGTCATGTTGAGTTTTTCGGCATGCTCTTTGTTTGCGGTGGACTTGGACAAAAAGTACAGCCCGGATACCATGGTGGCAACCGCGGCAAACGATGATTTGGCGGTGTCACGTCAAGAGTTATATTATGGATACTTGGAATGGGGCTACCAGTATGCCAGCCAAATGTCCCAAAACGACTTATTGGAATACATTACTTCGGCTTTGTTGAATAACAAAATTTTGGAAAAGAAATCACGCGAACAATTCGGTGATTTGAGAGATGCGGAAACCGCGTTGGCATTAAAACAAGCCTACGAATCTTTGGACCGCACGATTCGTTCATATGTCTATGAAGCTTTGGATATGGACGACACAGAAGATAATACCGACGATAGCAACGGTGATACGGCTGTCGACCAACCTTACAACCCATCCATTTTGGTGGACGAAGAAAATGGCACACGCATTTACACCATGGACTTGTCCAGTTATGCCGATACGGACGGGTTGGGTACGTTGGCGTTGGCTGACTATGAATATTATGTTCCCGCCATTCCCGGGGTAGCATCGCAAAAGAACGCGAAACAAGCCATTTCAAAAATGATTCGTAATTTGCAAACGTTCGAGTCGGGCTTTACCAAATTGAAAGCCCCCGAACGTGACTATTTGATGCCCGACCATGAATACTTCAAATTCTTGTCGAACGACGAAAAGGCGGTATTGAACCGCGAAATCGATCGCATGGTTCGTTCCAACAAAACATCCATTATGGCTAATCGACTTAACACCGCCTACAATTTGGGCTTCACAACTTTGAGTGGTGCCGATGCGGTGCAAGCATGGGATGATTATTTGAACCGTGGTCAAGACTTCACAGCTTGGGCGGATAAAATCAATGGTTACGCGCATGGGGCAGATTTGGAAACCATGCCAGCCTATTTCGGTTGCGGACGTGCCGTCGCCACCAACATCGCGGACAATGCGATTAAATACTACATCGAAAAAACCGCCAACGCGATTAACAGCCAAAAGAATTTCCCCGATACCGATATGGAATCAACATTGATGTCTTCGGGCTTGGCGGATGTTTATTATGTGCCCAATGATATTGCCAACAATTTGTTTACGGTCAGCCACATCTTGATTGGTTTTACCGATGAACAAAAAACGGAATACAAACGCATTACCGCAGAAGCCGAACGTAATTCTGCCTACAACGAACAAAATGAGTTGAACGATTTGTATCGACAAACCACCAGTAACGGGGTATCGGCAGACAACGTTTTGATTGAAGTGCAAACCGCATTAAACAAAGCGGGTTCTTTAACCGAAAAATACAAGATTTTCCGTGAATTGATTAACAAATACAATTCTGACCCCGGGATGCAAAATTTGGACCAACTGAATTCCAGTACCCAAAAACCGCAATACGAATATTTGATGAGCGGGACACCCGAAAACAATAACATGGTCGAAGCCTTTACCAATGCCAGTGTTGAATTGTTTGACAACGGGGTCAAAGGAGCAATTTCGGGCTTGGTCTGGACGGAATACGGGGCACACATCATTATGTACACCCGTGATATTGCCGACTTCATTTATACTGGTGTCTCTGGTATGGAAAACAGTCTAATTGAATATTTGAAAATCAACTACGCGGATACTTTGTTTGCCACATTGACTTCGTATGGTAACCGTACTTGTTTCGACACGTTGGTGGATTCCTATTTCACCCGCAGTTACAGCAATTATCGTTACTTCATTTTGAACGATTACAAAAACGAACACCAAATCACCATTGTTAACAGCGAATTCAAAGATTTCTTTTAATTAAATTTTAACCAATTACATTTTTTCGACGGGGTCGATTGCCAAAGTGTTAAGACCAATTTCTAACGCGGTTTTAGCGAGTAGGGCAACCGACAAGCACAATTCTTTTTTGGCGGGGTCGGCTTCGTGCAAGATGTTTTGGTCACCGTAGAAGCCCGTGAAACTGTTGGCTAAATTATAGATGGCTTCGGTGATGGCATTCAAGGACAAAGTGTTGACCGCCACATTGTAGGCTTCGGTTAATTTAATGACGTCCATAATAATGTTACGCATCGGGGCAGTCATGTACTTGGACAAGTTCGTAAAATTGCATTGGAACTTACCGACCTTGTTGAAAATCGCGTTGATCCGCACAATGGTGTACAAAATGTACGGACCAGTTTTGCCTTCAAAGGAAATACATTTTTGCAAATCAAAAATATAGTCTTTGTGGACTTGGTTAATCAGGTCAGCAAATTTGACGGCGGACAAACCAACCGCAAATTCGGTCGTGGCGCCTGCAACCGTGTCCAAAATGTCTTCCAATTTAATTGTGCCACCGTCACGGGTTTTGAACGGTTTGCCGTCTTTGCCGTTAATTGTGCCGTAACCAACGTGGGTTAGTGTGGTGGTGGCGGGAACTAAATTTCCCAAACGGGCAACACGGAAAACTTGTTCAAAATGTAGGGACTGGCGGGCGTCGGTAATGTAAATCATTTGGTCGGGGTGGTATTGTTGTGCCCGTGTATACAGCGCGGCAATGTCCGATGTTGCGTACAAATCACCGCCATTTTGTTTTTTGATAATCACGGGTGGCATGGGTTTTTGGTCGGACGGGGTAGCAACATTGACGATTAAAGCCCCTTGTGATTTTTCGAGCAAACCTTGGGATTGTAACTTGTCGATAACTTTGTCAACGTTCGGTTGGTAAGTGCTTTCACCGTCATAAATGTCAAAAGTACAGTTGAGCTTTTGGTAATTTTTTTGAATTTGGTTGACCGACAAAGCGCGTAACTTTTGCCACATGCCGTAATACGGTTCTTCTAAATTTTGTAATTTCGCGGTGACCGTGGCGGCACGTTCGTAAAAAGCGGGGTCGGTGTTTTTGCGTTTTGAGGCGGCGGGGTAAATCTCGCCCAACATGGGCAAAGTCACTTGATCGCAATCCAAACCTTGTTCCGTGATTGACGCAATCACCAAGCCCATTTGCAAGCCCCAATCACCTAAATATGTGCCGGCAATGGTGCGGTGACCAAAGGCTTGGAACACGCGTTTCAAGGCTTCACCGATAATCGGGGAACGCAAGTGCCCGATGTGGAGTTCTTTCGCAATGTTAGCGCCACCATAATCGAAAAAAATTGTCCGCGGCGTTTGGGTCGGTAAGGGCAATTTGTGATTGCTGACCACAAAATCCGCGACCGCACGTAATTGTTGGTCGGTTAAAGTAAAGTTAATAAATCCGCCCGCCGTGGTAGCCGTAGCTAAGTCCGCCGCTTGTTGATTCCATTGTTCGGCAATCTTGGTGGCAATCACATTGGGATTTTGGTGTTGTTGTTTCGCCAGTGCAAAAGCGGTATTACATTGGAAATCGGCTTTTTCGCTGACTGACAAAGTGGCGGTGGGTTCAATTTGTTGTAATCGTTGTTCAATGCTTTGTTTCAGATTCATTACCATATTATAAATCATACCCCGCAAAAATTAAAGTACGAATTTCGTAATTACCTAAAAATGCGCCACTTAAAGTATAAAGCACTTTGCCCGTGTCTTCATCTTCAATTTCGTTGTAAGTTAATATGGAGTCAAAGTCATAACTACTACCACTCAAATTATCATCGTCAAGTTTAATCGTATTGTCGGAGTAAATGGCAAATGTACCATGATACTTAAAGGGATTGTCTTTATCTTTAATTACGACTGTGCCGTTTGCGGTGAAATCGTATTCGTAGGTACAATATGCCCCTTGATTGGTTGTTTGGTCAAAGGTGGTAAAATAGATACCCCATTTTTTACTGGCAGTTGTGTCCAAATACCAGTACGAATTTTTAATCTTTTCCAGTGGGGAAATGGTCGGTTCTTCTTCAACGGGAAAATCGGGGTTGGTTGCACCACATCGGGAACATGTGGGTTGGGTAGTGGTGTAATCATGTCCTAACGGTGGAATGGTTTTGGTGTAACTATAATCGCAAAATTGACAACGGAATGTTTCGCAGCCCGCTTCGGTACAAGTGGGGTTGGTTGTGGTGGTGCCTAGGCAAGCATGTTCCAGTGGCTGATTGATTGTGCGGGTTTCGTAAGCATCACAGCCTTCATCGGTGCAATCACGTCTTTCAATGTCGGGATGTTGGCAAGTGGCTGCTGCTTGTAATTCCCATTCGCCATAGGTGTGTTGGTGTGGTGGTACTTCGGGTTCGGGTGGTGTTACAGGGTTTGTTGGCTGTTCGGGAGCCGTTGGGGCGGCAGTGACTTCACCCGTTGGTTGGTCTGGTTCTGGTGCATCGGAAAGGGAGGCATTGACCCCTTTATTGCATGAGACAAAGATGATTGCCGTTAAAACACAAGCACAACATAAGACAAAAAATTGCCACCAGCATTTCGTTCTTTTCATTTGTTAACCCCCAATTAGCACAATAAAATACCCCTAGTTTTTCATAAAGTTATTGCTTCGTCAACTGATTTGTGCTAATGTATGGTAACGGGGTGTAGCGAATCGGTATCGCGCTTGTTTCGGGTGCAAGAGGCAGTGGGTTCAATTCCCGCCACCCCGACCACAAAAATGGTTAAAAGGATTGGAAACAAATGATTGAAAAAGTTAATCCGGCTCATCCGGATAAAGTCGCCGATTGTATTGCTGGTGCAATAGTTGATTGGGCTTATCAACAAAACGAAAATCCCTGCATTGCGGTCGAAGTGTTGGCGGGGCATGGAATTTGTACTATTATTGCCGAATCCAGTGTGAAATTGCCACGCAAAGTTGTGGTCGCGATTGTGCGCCGTATCGCTGGCAATTTGAAAGTGCGTTTGAAAGTGGTGCCGCAAGACCCATTTTTGGCTTTGAATCAAAGCGAAGGTTTACGTTGTGGCGATAACGGGATTTTTAAGGGCGTGCCATTAACTGCCGAAGAAAAAGCGTTGTCCCAAATTGCGCATGAAATTTATCAGGATTGTCCGTATGACGGCAAATATGTTTTGGACGGTAAGAAATTGATTATTTGCCAAAGCAACACGGATGGTGCGGCGTTAAAACAACGCTATGACAAGGCTGGCTATCAAACCTTGGTGAATCCGTTAGGTGATTGGACAGGGGGCACCGATGTGGATACTGGTGCTACCAACCGCAAATTGGGCAGCGACCTGGGACACAGCGTTACGGGTGGCGGTATTCACGGCAAAGATTTATCCAAAGCCGATGTCAGCGTCAACATTTACGCCTTTTTGCAAGCCCAGCATACAGGTAAACCGGTGGAATTATCCTGTGCGATTGGGGATGCCAAGCTTGACGGTAAGCTCTATGCGGAAATTGTTGAAGTGGCGCGTGCCTATGTGCAAAAAATCGGTGGCTTTGAAAAGTTAGCCGAATGGGGTTTGTACTAAGGTATTCAAAATACCCTTGATAAAATTGGCTAATTCGGGCTAAAATTAATCTAGTGATGACACGTAAAATTGTTTTACAGCGTATTCTTCCTGCTTGCTTTTTGGGGTATGTGTTGATTTTTAATGTGGCGCTGATTTCCGTGCTGTCACATTATGATAAACACCAAGTCAGTGCCCGTGACGCAAGTACCTATGTCAGTGTCGGCGAAATTTATAATCATCCTGCCAATGTACAACTGTTGTATGATTTAATCGCTGGGGAAAGTAATGTCACATACGAGCAAATCTATGCGCTTACCGGAACCAAACATACGGCAAGCGATTTTCGTTTTAGATACTACGGTAAAGCCCGTGAACAAAATATTCAGGTGACTTTTGGTGGTTTAGCTTGGCAAGTGTGTTATTTATCCTTGACGGGGAAGGACGGTGATGCGAACCGTACGCCAATTTTGACTTTGTTATTGGCAGATACAAATCAATTATCAAGGTTTCAAACTTGGCAGACCATTGATGATTTTGATACAGCCTATCCGTCTAATTTGTATGGTACCAGTTATGTTCGGGCGGTAACCTTAAACAACGGTGGACAGTATGCGACAGGGCGGGATACTTTGGCTACTGCTATCCAAGATGAGAAAAATCCTTTTGCGATTTTTACCATGGATGGCATTGAAGGCTCAGTTACCGATGCGATTGTTAAACCTAGTCAGGTGGCGTGGCAGGAAAATCAATCAGCCATTGATTATGATTTAGGTAAGTGTAATTATTTTAACGAAGCCTGGGGTATTCCCAACAACGATTCAAGTGAATCTATGACTGTTGATTATCGCAATAAAGCTTTCTATGATGTGTGGAAAGATGATTATCTGTGGTTGCCAAGTTATACTGAAATTGGTAATAGAGAGCAAATAGGGATTTGGCACTTACATCAGAACCAACGACGCTGTGGTAAACAGTACTGGTTGCGTTCGGTTTATCCAGGTAATACCTATGGCGTGGGTCGAATCAATACGAATGGTCGATTCGAACACGTAATTGTCGATAACGGTGGGGGCTATGTATTGCCAGCGTTGCATTTGAATTTGAACGCGGCAGCCTTACGTGTTAAATAAAAAGTTGGCAAAAAAGTGTTGACAAGCATAAAAATTGAATATAATATTAGCAGTACAAGGAGGTGGGTGCTAGCAAATGGCGAAACTGTCAAACAGGTTAGAGAACTTGCTAATGGTTAGTGTGGAAGAGTACATTCGCAATGCTATCCCGATTGCGTCGGGTACGTTAGCGAACCGTGGCGACTTCGCGAAATCATCTGCAACTATTCGTAACGACTTGAAGACGTTGGAACAAATGGGCTACCTGCGTCAGGTGCATACCAGTGGCGGTCGCGTGCCGACAACCATGGGGTACCGTGCTTACGTCA
>CAZXAV010000019.1:0-11613 GCA_964638195.1 uncultured Prevotella sp.
GTTTTTTGCGTTCAATGTAGACTTGATGAATCGCCGCCAAGACCCCGTATTTGTTACCACCCCAAATCAATTCAATGTCGTTATCACAGAACAATTCGCCAATGCGACGCACACTTTCCGTAAACTTAACATTAGTCGCGGGATTGGTTCCGCCACACACACAAACTTTCATTTAATTTTACCTCCCTAAAATGAACAACTGTTTCGCGTAATCAATAATCGCATCCACCGTTTTCAATTTCATGATTTTTTTGTTTTCCGCACCTTCCAATTCGGGAACCACGATGTTGCGGTTCACCACTTGGGCTAACAAAGTTTCAAAGCCTTCAATCATCAAATCAATCATTTCTTGTTCCACGGCTTTGCGGTGCAAACGTGTCACAATGCGTTCGGAAAAGGCTAACACACTGGCAACGTTGCGTAATTGTTGTGCCACGGGTGCTAATTGACTTTCCGATGGTGCGATGTGTTTTTCTTGTTCCGCCATTAACTGTTCTTGAATGGCATCCCAGTTAATGTCTAAACCGACCAAAGTTGCGGTCGCAAAATCTAAACTACCCCACAAACGTTCAAAGGCTTGGACTTCGTTATTGACTTGTTTTTCAAATTGTGGGTCAATTTCGGTCGGAGCATCATCCGCAGAAACTTCGTTTTCATCGGTATTTTGTTGTTTCATGCGTCCTTGGTAAAATTCCAAGTTTGATGCATGAAAGTCATTGTAACCGGACAACAAAGCCTCAGCCACGGGAATTTCCACCTTCTCCCCCACTTGGTATCCGTTCACGTACGCTATCTTTAACACAAGTTCAATTATATGTGTTTGACGGAATTCCGTCAAACGTTATAATTTAATCATCATGATTTATTTTGACAATGCCGCCACGACCCAAATGTTGCCCGCCGTGTGGCAAGCCATGCAAGCCGTTGAACAAAACAACTTTTTTAATACCAATACGCTTTATGCGGGTGGCATTCGTGCCATGCAAGCCGTGGACCAAGCCCGTACCATTTTAATGCAGAAATTACACGCAACCAACGGACAACTGATTTTTACCAACACCGCGACCCAAGCCAACCACCTCATCATGGATTATTGTCTGCGCCGCCCGCAACAACATTTGGTGATTACCGCGGGTGACCACAATTCGGTTTACTTAGCCGCCAAAGACCGTGAGAACCGTGGTTTTACGGTTGCCACCATCCCTTTGCAAAAAGACGGTCGCATTGAGCTTAGTGCGATTGACCAACTGGTGACCGAACAAACCGCGCTGTTAATTTTCAGTTTGGTCAACAGTGACATCGGGACTTACCAAGATGCGGCAGCCGTCGTGGCAGCAGTACGCGCCCGTAACCCAAAAACGCACATTCACGCGGACGCATCACAAGCCTTTGCCAAGTTCGATTTTGATATCATGCAATTAGGACTGGACAGTGTAACAATTTGCGGACACAAAATTCACGGACCAAAGGGTGTGGGTGCTTTGTGGGTGCGTGCGGGCATTAACCTTGAACCACCGCACGGCACATTAAACCACGCCGCGATTGTCGGGTTTGCCACCGCCGCTAAGGAATTCCATTGTCCCCAAGTTGCAACCATTCACCGCTACTTGGTGGAACACTTGCCCGATGGTTGTCGGGTCAACGGCATCAACAATAACCCCTACATTACCAATCTTTTGTTACCCAATGTTTTTGGTGAAACCGTCATGAATGCTTTATCCTCCCAAGATATTTATGTCGGCTTGGGTTCGGCATGTGCTTCCCACGCGAAAGGCAACCGCACTTTGGCAGCCATGAAATTAACCCCGACCCAACAAAAACAAGTCTTGCGCATCAGTCTGGGCATGAACAATACTTTGGATGAAATGAAAACTTTCCTAACCGCCTTACAAACCGTGTTGTCCGCGATACGCAGCCACAATGTTCTTTAATAAAAACGCAATTGTCAACGGTCCAATCCCACCCGGTACGGGCGTAATTGCCGCCGCTTTGGGCGCGACCTTGGCAAAGTCCACATCCCCGACCAACTTGCCGTCGGGTAAACGGTTAATGCCGACATCAATCACGACCACCCCGTCTTTGACCATATCCGCGGTCAATAAGTTCGGACACCCTGCCGCCACCACGACAATATCCGCTTGACGGGTGTGTTCCGCCAAATTACGAGTCTGACGATGGCACACGGTGACCGTCGCGTTTTGGTTCGTCAACAATAAACTGGTCGGACGTCCGACAATGCGACTACGTCCAATCACCACCACTTTTTTGCCACTGATATCGGGACAAACGCTGTGAATGGCGTGCAACACTCCTTGTGCAGTACACGGCAATAACCCCGCCCCACCATCCGCCAACCGACCAAGGTTCACCATGGTTAAACCGTCCACGTCTTTTTGGGGGTCAATTAAATTCAACACTTCGGTCAAACGGTCGCCCACCACGACATCGGGCACGGGCAACTGTAATAAAACCCCGTTGATGTTATCATCCGCCGACAAACGACGAATCAACGCACTTAAATCCTCAAAACGGCAGTCCGCCGCCAAAGTATGTAATTCAAAAACAATGCCCGCTTTTTCGCAAGCCCGTTGCTTATTACGGACGTAAATTTGACTGGCAGGGTCGTCCCCCACCAAAACGGCGGCAAAACGCACCACGCCACCTTGCGCGTTAATTGCTTGCACATCCGCAGCCACTTGTTCACGCACCGCGGCAGCCAACGCTTTACCGTCAATCATTTGAGCCATGTACTATGATACCCCACCACCACGGCTTTTACAACTATTATTGTTGCGCGGCAAGGGCTTTAATCTCTTGGTACAACGCTTGGTATTTGGCAACACTCTCTTGCATACGTTGTTCAATGGCACGTTTTTCCGTGGCATCGGCTTTGGCATATTGCGCTAAAATTGCTTGCTTCTCTTTTTGCAAGACATCCAATTGTTTTAAGATTCGGTTCAGTTCCGTCATTGTAATTCCCTCCCGTGATGGTTTTGTGCCGTTTTGTTAGCTTGCATGATTTGTTCGGCGGTATCCATAATGTCATTTGCCAATTTGGCGGTGGTTTCGTCGTAGGTGCGGATTAAGTATTGGTTTGTCGCATCGGTATAACCTTGGTAACTACGGTGTTGGGCGGGTTCTTTCGTCAATTTAAATTGCTCGGCTAATTTCAAATCGGTGTAACCTTTACCGACAGTAACACGTTTCACAGGAACACCGTTTTTGTTCATGGTTGCCATAATTGCGTCCGCCGAATTAAGTACCGTTTGCATTAAAGTGCTCATCGACAAATTTTCATTATGCTTATCCCCACGCAACAATTGTCGGAGAATGTTATCGGGGATTTCAATGTTGTCATAACAAACGGTTTGTGTTTCGGGGTCATACCAAATATAGGCTTGCCCCAAAATGCGTTTGTTCTCCGTCGGTTCGCCATCTTTGTCGCGCGACGATTCTTCAAATACCAAGAACCCCGCATTGGGATTAGTGTAACCATCACGCACGCACGAACCGCCCGACCCACCGATGTGTTGACAGCAGTCGGTAATGTTCCCAATCACGAAACCCAGTGGGTCGTCTTTGGCTAACACGCGGAACGATACACCTTTTTCTTCAATGGCACGGTCGGCACGAATCACGTAATTGTCTTTTTGTGTTTTGGCTTGGTTGTAAATCTTTTGCATATCTTCAAATTGCTCTTGTGTATAACCATAACGACCCACAGTTTCCGCCAATTCAAAATTGTCTTCATCAACATTTTCATAGCTGGCACCCACACAGTGTTCTGCCACGAATTGCGGCGTCAATAAATCTCTGCGCGTGTTACCGTTGACCACGCGGTTGGGATAGGTCTTCAAAAGTTTATCAAACGAATTATGAGCGGTACACAGGTAATCTTGTTTCTCGCCATCTGCGCAAAAATCGAACCTCATGAAATCGGGATTCTCATGGTAATATTTCATGAAAAATTTGGCGAAGGTCGGATTGTGCGGTCCCTTTATTTCCAAACGGGAAAAGCGTTTGTGAATTTCGTCAGCAACCAATTTGACACGTTCAATTTCATCCATGTTGGCGGCACTTTCTAAATTTGCCACGTGTTGGACCACATAATCAAAAGCCTTATCCCGTTCGCCTTGGTGTGCGGAAAAGCCACCCAGTGCGTAATAAACTTTCATTAAATCCGTTAAAGAGTTGAGTCTCCGCAGACCTTGCAAAAGATTGAATTGCAAAGTATTCACCAAGTCCGCCCAACGTTTATGGTTGTTATTAACGAAGTAATTACGCATTTCATTGGCAGGAAAAATTTCCATAGTAAAATCGGGTGGAATAAATTTAATTTGCTGTTTTGCTTTCCAATCTTGTAACTGGATATAATTTTGCAAAAAATTTTCATTACCATAAAGTTTGCTAAAAAGATCGTTTTCTGAATCAAATTCACATTGCAGATAATCTTTTGACAAATTCGCATCGACATACGGCGAAAAAATCCACCACTTGTCGTCCTTGTTTTTGGGGACATAAAATTTCATGCCACGTTCAAAAGCATTAAATTGAAACATCAGTTCGCTGGTTATATCAATCATAATTTGTGCATTCGGACAACCTTTGAAGGCATAATGATGCATGCTATTAACGTGGGCAGGAACGATAATTTTTTCAATGCCACGACAACCGTCAAAAGCAAATTCAATTAGTGATGTTTCCGCGGCAGGTATCGTATACACGCGGGTGGGTTCCCGTGTCATGTTTAAGGCTTGCTGTAAAAAGCCACCCTGGGTAAAATCCCAATAGCGTTGGTGCGTGGCTAGGTCTGGGTTACCATCCAGTTGGCGCGAATCAGCACTGTTCAAAAATGCGCGTGTCATTGAATTTTGCCATAAAAAAGAATAATCATTCTCTTCTTTATATTCGGGACAAAAAGGGATTCCGCCCATAATGACTTCGGCACATTCCAAATCAATTTGCGTGGCTTGTCCACTGGCGACCGCGTCAAAGTTTTTCACCGTCCAAGTAATGGGTTCAACTTCGTACCATGCACTTTCACGACGCTCCGAAGGGTAAATACCAAATTCTGGTTCAATGAGAACACGGACATATTTTTCGCCATGATACTTATATTCTGGATTTTGTCGCACTAACGACTTCCTTCTGTCATGAATGGTGGTCGTAGTTGGTGTGGTATACAAACGTCCCGTACAACGGAAATGATCATCCGCAACATCCCCATAAAAGCGGTCATCAAGTTGACTGGATAATTCGCTGGTAACTTGCGTCCTTGGCCATTCCCCCACACGAACTTGATAAACATCTTTGCCGTTTTGAGTGGTTTTCGTCAACCCCAATTGTTCCGTCAATTGTGCCAAAGTGTATTGTTCTGGTAATTTCAAACTGATACATGGGGCAATGCCGACGTAGCGATTTTCATGATTGTAATGAGAAGGGTCAAACCCCGTCTTAAGATACATACCGGGTGTACGTAATTGATAATTCGGCTCAGACACAAGCAGACTTTCTCTACGTGCGATAAATGCCCGTGCGAAATCCGTTGTCCGCTTTTCCGCAACGGGCGACTGCGGGTCAAGTTCACTCAATGACGGCAGACTCACCAAATCCGTTGTGTTTAACGAATTGGGGTCTTTACCAAAGGCATGACTGTCTGCATTGGAATTTACTCTGGGGACTAAATATTTCGTCCAATCAATTGCTTCCATCGTAAGTTACTCCTTCAATCAAGGATACCACACTACACTGCTTTTTACAATCATTTGTGGTTACAATTCACGTGCCACAGACGCTTGTGCCATTTTGTTGGCTTGCATGATTTGTGCTGCGGTGTCCAGAATCTCGTTTGCCAATTTGGCGGTGGTTTCGTCGTAGGTGCGGATTAAGTATTGGGCTTTCGCGTCCGTATAGCCTTGGTAACTGCGGTGTTGGGCGGGTTGGCTCGTCAAAGTAAAATGCTTGCTCAATGCTTGGTTCAAATCATTGTAGCCTCTACCCACCGTCACGCGTTTAACCGCAGTACCGTTTTGGTTCATGGTCGTCATGATGGCATCCGCCGAATTGATCACCGCTTGCATCAAGGTGTTCATTGACAATTTCTTTTGATGTTTCGCGCCATGTTTCAATTCGTCCAACACCTTGTCGGGCATTTCAATGTTGTCGTAACAAACCGTTAGGGTCTTCGGGTCATACCAAACATAGGCTTGCCCTAAAATCCGTTTGTCCCCCGTCGGTGTGCCGTTTTTGTCACGCAACGATTCTTCAAACACCAAGAACCCCGCATTGATATTGGTGTACCCATCGCGGACACAAGAATCACCTACTCCGCCGATGTGCTGGCAACAATTCGTAATGTCACCAATCACAAAGCCGAGTGGGTCGTCTTTTTTTAACACACGGAACGAAATCCCGTTTTCTTCCACCGCACGGTCGGCACAAATCACGTATTTATCTTTGGCAATTTTGGCATAGTTAAAGATGGATTGAATCTCTTCAAATTGTTCTTGGGTGTAGCCGTACTGCCCCACGGTGGTTGCCAATTCTTGATTATCGGGATCAACATTTTGGTAATGCACAAACGCACAATGCTTGGCAACAAATTCTGGGGTTAATAAATTTCTTTCCGTGTTGCCGTTCACCACGCGGTTGGGATAAGTTTCCATAATTTGGTTAAAGGAATTATGCGCGGCACACAGATAATCTTGGCATGTCGAATTGTCAAAATCGAACGTCATGAAACTGTTGTTTTTGTGATAATACTTCATAAAGAATTGCGCGAAAGTCGGATTGTGCGGACCATTTAACGTCAACCGCGAAAAGCGTAAATGGATTTGGTCACCAATATGTCGGGCTTTTAATTCTTCCGCTTGGTCGGGGTATTTTTTGATTTTGTCGATTGTCTGATAATAGTAAATATTGTCCCGATTCATGGTTGCAAAATTGGCTACGCATTGGGTCACATAATTAAAGGCACGGTCGCGTTCACCTTGGTGTGCGGAAAACCCACCCAGTGCGTAATATATTTTCATTAAGTCCGTTAAAGAGTTAGTTTTCCACGGCTCACCCAAACGGTCAAAATGCAAAGTCTGTACCAACTCCGCCCAACGTTTGTGGTTGTTATGGATAAAATAGTTTTTCATTTCAGTGGCGGGAAAAATTTCCAAAGTAAATTCGGGCGGAATAAATTTGGTTTGTTGGTTTTGTTTCCACTGGTGTAACTGGATAAAATTTTGGCGGTAATTACTATCAAGAAACTTTTGCAAAACTTCTGGACTAAATTCAATGCGGTGATGGTTGTTTTCTAACTCTGGTTCAATTTGATGCGAGACTGTCAGCCATTTGCCATCCATGGTTTTGGGCAAATAAATGTAGGCAAATTCCGTGCCGATAAAGGCAGTGTTTGCAATGTCCAAGCGTCCAGTTGGCGATAATTCAATTTGCAAACGCAGCTTACCACATAAATCAAAGGGAATTCCATCAATCCTTTTCACTTGACTGGGAATAATAATTTTTTCCAACCCACGACAACCAATAAACGAAATACCGGCAATGATTGTTTCCGTGGCGGGAATAGTATACTCACGGATTGGTTCACGCGTCATGTTCAAGGCTTGCTGTAAAAATCCACCTTGCGTGAAATCCCATTGACAGTCCGCAACCGCCGACGGATTGCCATCCAGTTGCCGTGAATCCGCACTGTTCAAGAACGCACGCGCAAACGAGTTTTGCCACAAAGAAGCATATTGATTGGTAGCATGTTGTCGCGGGAAAAACGGGATATTGCCCGTCACCACTTCGGCACAAATCAAATCCAGTTGGGTGGCGGTCTGCTTTTTCACCGCGGCAGAATTTTCCACCCAAAACGTCAGTGGTTCAACTTTGAACCATTTGTTTGCAAAGAAATTGGCATAACGGACATACTTTGCACCGCGGTATTCATATTCGGGATTTTGTTGTGCCGCAAACTTTTCTGGCTCTGCCCCAGTATCTCTGGGATAAGTGGTATACCAACGCCCCGTACAACGAAAATCTGGCGTATTTTTTCCTTGGACAAACGCAACTTCCAGTTCCTTTTTCAAATTATCTAATACTTCGCTTTTGGGATAGCCCCCAAGCCGCACTTGGTAGACCCGCTTATTCCCAACGGTGATTGTGGTTAAGTCAAATTGTTGGGCTAAGTCCGCCAAGGTGTATTTTTCTGGCAATTGCAAACTGAAACTCGGCGCAATGCCGCCACGGGGATCATGAATAAAATTCGCAAAGACATCACTCCCATTCGCTGCCGCCGTCAACACAAAATTGGTTGAATTGGGTGTGCGCAGTAAATAGTCACCATTATCCGCAGGAGTAATTTGCACATTCGCTAAGCGGGCAAAATCGGTCACCTTGCGGGCGGCGAAGATGGTTTGTGACTTAAATTCACTCAGTGACGGCAAACTAATCAAATCCGTCGTGTTTAATGATTCTGGCGCAAAATCCGCAGTATACTGATCCGCATTGGTGTTCATCCGCGGAATTAAATATTTGGTCCAATCAATCCTTTGCGCCATGGGCTGCTCCTTCGGGACAAGAATACCACACCGCCATCCCCAAAATCAAGACCCCATCCGACATAGTGGTTGCCAAAACTCACGCAATTGTATATAATGAAATATTACGCTTTGGCACGGTTGCTAAGTGGAAAAGCGATGGTCTGCAAAACCGTTACTGCGTCAGTTCGATTCTGACCCGTGCCTCCAATTTAATTTTCGTCGGTGGTTAAACTGTCGACATCATCACAATCATACATGTGTAAATCAAAACCCAATTTTTGGTAACTGGTGGCGGTACCGCCCAACATAATTTGTTGAGTCCCATATTTCCGCCGAATCCGATCAAACACGTCGTCCAAGGCTTGGTTTTTGACTTCGTCGTTTAAGTCCGCCAACAAGTTGGTTTGCAAATTGGGTGCGGTCGTCAAATTTGCCACCGCAATCCGCAAAGCCCGCACGGGACGAAAGGGTTTTGTTTGCCACAACTGGTCAAAAATCGCACTGGCGGTACGGCGGATTGTCAGCACCGCGTGCGTGGGATACGGCAAACTGGTTTGCGCACCGCACCACTGCAAGCCCGTGTCTTTAATCGACAAATGCACGGTGTACCCTTGCAAGTTTTGTTCCCGCATGCGAAACGCAATTTTTTCCGCCAATAAATACAGCACGTTTTCGACTTCTTTTTTACTGGTTAAATCAAACGGCACAGTCGTGCCGTTCCCGACGCTGCGTGGCAATTCGTGGTAGAGATAATCACTGACTTCGCTGTCGTCTTCCCCACGGGCTGCCGCCACCAATTTTTCCGCATTGATCCCCAAGAAACTTTTTAACAAAGTCACATCATAATTGGCTAAATCACCAATCGTGTTGACGTTCAGTTTGGTCAATAATGCTTGGGTCTTCTTCCCCACGAACAACAAATTGCCGAGCGGTAACGGATAAATCAACTGGCGGTAATTGTCCAAAGTAATTGCCAAGACCGTATCGGGCGCCGCCAAGTCACTGCCCAACTTCGCGTACGTCTTATTAAAGGACACCCCAACCGAAATGGTTAAGCCCAATTCGTCTTTGACGGTCTGGCGGATTTGTTCGGCAATCTGCATGCCATCACCAAACAATTTTTGACTGTGCGTGACATCCAACCAACATTCGTCAATTCCGAAACTTTCGACTTGGTTAGTAAAACGGTAATAAATCTCTTGAACTTTTTTACTGTAACTGGCGTACGCGGCATAATCGGTCGGCACAATTTCAATTTGCGGACACACCCGTTGGGCTTCCCAAATTGCCATGCCGGTTTTCACGCCCATGCGTTTGGCGTTCTCACTTTTGGCTAACACAATCCCTTTGCGTAACGACGGATTGCCACAGACCGCAATGTACTTGCCGCGTAACTCAGGATTACGAATCACCGCCACCGACGCGAAAAAATTATTCAGGTCGCAATGCAGAATTACCCTTGTTCGATCACCTTTTGCTTTGGAGTTAAACATACGCCGCCAACTAAACCCCATGATAGCATTATTAGCGGAAAAATAAAAATCAATAATACTTGACAGCCTAATTGAATAGGTATAAAATTAGCACTTGTTTGTTTTGACAAAACAAGAGGAGTCTAAAATGAAAGAACAACTTAATAACATTACAGCGGTAGAACTTACCGATGAGCAAACTATTGATGCCATTTACGCCATGTTTGGTGAAAAACGTGAACCACTGGACATCCAGTCCGTGGGCAATTATGGACTGATCAACCCCGGTCCGAAAGAATTTAATGGGGCTTTATTAAAATTGGAACGCAAAACACGCACCCGCGAAGATGCCAAAAACCATACTTCTATGGCGGAAGTCATTGACCGTGATTATACTGACCACCCCGAAGCATTGTTTGACTTGTTAACGGATTGGGCGCGTTTTGCCATTATCATTCCCAATTTCAAATCAGCTCCGTTGGTTATCAAACATTTCTTAAATCAATTTGGCGGCAAAATTGACTTCCATGATTCGGCAGATTACGAAGCCATCCACCAACACACTTCCTACAAAGACGTCAACCTTGAATTTCAATTTTACACCAAAGAATATGCCGAATTAAAGAAAGCCACGGATATTTTTTATCACCAATATAATAACATCGCGATTGAAAAGAACTCACGCATCTACGATGAGTACAACGCCCAACGCGATCAATTGATTGAATATTGCCAAAACATTTACCGCCACAGTGATTTCAAGCAAAACCTATTTAATGTACAAGCCGTGGTTGATGCTCACCAATTCAGCCAACTTGGCACCCCAACCGTCAACACTCAATCCAACAAATTGACCCATTTCTGCATGTACGCACGTAAAGCCGAATTGGTCCAAAACGAATTGGCTGAATTCCTACCCCAATTTTTGGGTCAAATCAACCAATTGGAAAAAACCGCCGTGGTCAACGAGAAATAAACCACTCAGCACCGAAATAATAAACGCGGAGCAATTAACTCCGCGTTTTTGGTGTGAGAAAATATGGAAACAAATTTTTAGGAATAAATGACTTCGGTCGAACCACCGTTGCAGCCATTGCAGCCGCAGCCGTTACAACCACAACCATTCCAACCATTATTCCAAGTGCTCCAACCGTTATTCCAGTTATTGCAGTTATTGCAACCGCAACCGTTATTCCAAGTCGTGCGCGTGGCAGTGTTAAAGGTCGTAAATGGTTGATTCCAACCCCATCCCCAACCCCAAACCGTCGGGTTGGAATAAAAATGTCGGTGTTGATGATAACTCACATTAGTCGTCGGATAAAACCACATAGTACTCTCCTCCTTTGCGAACCGCTCTGATGGCGGTCATTAGTTCATTATATGCGTCATTAAAAACTCTGGTACTTGCCCCACGATGATACTGTCGGCAAACAACATTTCAATCTCGACATTGGTGCGTTTGGTGCAAAATGGCAACACCACGTCCACCACCGCATATGTCCGTAACGTAATTTTGTGTTCGGTCTGGTTAATGCCCGCCGTCTTAAATTCGGAATCAAAACTGCAATTGACCGCACCCACCAATTTCAAACTTAATTTGACGGGCA
>CAZXAV010000020.1:0-11530 GCA_964638195.1 uncultured Prevotella sp.
TCATGGATTTTATTCGTAAGAACTGGTCGCGACTTTCATTAGCATTCCTTTTCTTAATTGGTGGCGTGATTTCAATCATTGCTTGGATTAACAATCCATTTTTAGCCAATGCGGACTGGATGACAAGTTTCTTCTTCACGGCAATTTTAATCTCGACGTTGTTGTTCTTCTTCGGGATGGTTTGCGTGACAATCTTGAAATCAGTTTCTGACAGCAAAAAAATCGTCAGCATTGTTTATATGGCAATGGGCGCAATTGTTACTGTCTTGTTATTGGTTTTGTTGATTGTTGGAACTTGCAACAATCGCACCGAAATGTTGATGTTCTTTGGCAAATCCGGAACCTATGCGCTTTACTTGTTCTGGGTACCGTTCTTTGTTTTCGGTTTACATCCGTTAATCAAAGGCGTCACTCGTTTCATTGAAGCGGAAACCGTTCCTGCTAAGGCAACTGTTCAACCGACCGCTCAACCAGTTACGGAAACCGTCGCAGAAGCTCCAAAAGCAACTGCACGTAAAACGGCTCCGAAAACTCCAGCGGCAAAATAATGGACGCGTCAATCATAAAAAAACCGTGGCTTTGCTGCGGTTTTTTTTGTATCATATAATCAATGCGAATTACCCAATTAACGGTCACCAATTTTCGCAATCATCAGCACACCACGCTGCACTTGGCGGACGGGGTCAATGTTTTAGTGGGTCCCAACGCCCAAGGCAAAACCAACTTATTGGAAGCCATCTATTTATCTTGTGTTGGACGGGGTTGGCGTACCAGTCGGGACAGCGAAATGGTCCAATTCGGGCAAGAACGGGCTTTGGTGCAAGTGACCGCGGAAAAACGGTTCGGGTCGGTCGACATCGCGATTCAATTAGGCTTAGGCTTGAAAAAATCCGTGTCCATCAACCGCGTGCCAATTGCCAAAGTTGCCGAGTTAATGGGACAAATCAACTGTATCTTTTTTTCGCCCGACGAATTGAAATTGGTCAAAGAAACGCCCGCCGACCGCCGTCGGTTTATGAACATCGACATTTCGCAAATTGACAAAAGTTATTTTTACGCACTCTCCCGCTACAACAAAATTTTACAGCAACGCAATGCTTATTTGAAAAACAACGGTGACCCGCGCGAACTCAGCATTTGGGACGACCAACTGGTCAAGCAAGGCACGATTCTGATTGCGAAGCGCCAAGCCTTTATCCAAAAGTTAACCCCGTACGTAATTGCCAAGCACCGCGAACTGACGGGCGGACAAGAAACCATTACCCTGACTTACGAAACCAGTGCCGACTTTGCCCGCGACTTAGCCGCCGCCCGTGAACGCGATTTACGTTTACGCACCACAACCGTCGGACCGCACCGCGATGATTTAGCCATTTTAATCAACGACAAAGACGTGCGCATTTACGGCAGCCAAGGTCAACAACGCACGGTTGCGTTATCCATCAAATTAGCCGAACTCGATTTGTTCACCGCCCTAACCGGCGAAACCCCCATCTTGTTACTCGACGACGTTTTCAGCGAATTAGATAGCAGTCGACAGTCGAGACTGCTAACTGCGATTGCCAAAACCCAAGCGGTGATTACCGCGACCGATGCCCCGTCCGTCGGCAAAATCTTCACGGTCAAAGGCGGCACGGTGCAAAACTAAAAAAAGTTACTTACATTTTAATTGTAAGTAACTTTGGGTCAAATTGTAAATAACTTTTGTCAGTAACTGGTGTCATTTGGGTAACCGCGTTTACGGTGAAATTAAATTTTGGGTGTGGCGGAAGCCGTCGCGCTGAACACACTGGTCAAAATATTGAACATATAATCGCGGCAGAAATCAAAGATGCGGTAAGCAAAATATCCACCGCTGTCTGCCGTCAACGACAAAGCGGATGTCCAGTTCAAGGTATCAATCACCAAGAAAATCAACGTCAATTCCACCAGTGCCGCCACCGCACCGAACACCGTCCCCAAGATACGGTCAATCACATTCACGGCTTTCAATTTTTCTTTCAGCAGTTGCAACAGTTTATCGACCAAGATACAAATCAAACGCACCACGATAAACACGCCAACCCCGACAAAAAGTTTCAACAAAGTTTCCGCACTGATAAACGGAACGTTCCATTTGGCAATCGCATCCACCCAACCATATTTACTGTCAAAAGCATGTGCTAACGGACCGGCAACCAAGATTGCGACCGCCAAGGCTAAAATTGTGGAAAAGGTCGCCATCACGCAACGGACGAAACCACGGCGTGTGCAAATAATCAAATTGACGATAATCAAGATCGCGACAATGACGTCAGCAACCAATCCCGCTTTCATATACTTAATTATACCCTGAACTGTCGGAATTTGTCAACTTGATAATTGTTTTCGACGCATACGCGCTCAAAACGGCATCATGATTACACAAATCATGTCATGATCCCAAAATTGTTTAACGTTAAACAATTTCGATTTTGTAGCACAACTGGGTCGCAAATTACTGACAATCACCATGTCAATAATTATCCGCCAAGTCACGGACGGATTTCGGTACGGCTAAAATGTTTAACGTTAAACATTAGTTATCTACAACCACGATGTCAGTAACTTTTATCGGTTTGGTGTGAACACGGTCTCACTGTTAAATTGTTTAACGTTAAACAATTTGTTTATATGGTGACAAGCGGTTTGGCAAATTAAATATAATCAGTGGTTAAAATTATCTGTCGTTAAAATGTTTAACGTTAAACAATGACACAAGTTTGAAAATGTTTAACGTTAAACAATTGATTGCTTTTTTCCGCAAAGCCAATTACAATTAGGATATGGCAGAAAATAAATTAGGCAAAGGTTTAGGTGCGTTGTTCGGTGATATTACGTTTGACGACGAACTGACACCGATTAGCGAACCCAAAACACCAAGTAAAGCAAGCAAACAGCCCGAGCAGACCGCGGACGACGGCGTCCAACAAATTGCAATCGCAATGATTGATAATAACGTTGACCAACCCCGTAAAGTCTTTGATCAAGACGCCTTACGCGAATTGGCGGAAAGTATCCGCACCTACGGGGTGATTCAACCAATTTTGATTACACCCGTCGGCAACCGTTTCATGATTGTGGCGGGAGAACGTCGTTGGCGTGCCGCGCGGATGGCAGGCTTGGTCGAAATTCCGGCAGTAATCAAAAAGTTCAATCAAAAGCAAATTGCCGAAATCGCAATTATCGAAAACTTACAACGTGCTGATTTGAACGAAATGGAATTAGCACAAGGGATTAAACAGTTAATGGACGAACACAAACTAACCCAAGAAAAGGTTGCGGAACGTTTGTCCAAACCACGCAGCACGATTGCCAACACTTTGCGTCTGTTGAGTTTGCCCGGCGAAGTCCAACAATTGATTGCCAACAAACAATTAACCGCGGGGCACGCCATCCGCTTGATGGGCTTAACCGACCCACGCAAGCAAGTTGAATACGCCCGTCGCGCCGTGGACGACAATTTGTCAGTGCGCGCTTTGGGGGAATTGATTGACGGCAAGATGCCCGTTTTCACGTCCAACAAAACTAAGCCCGCCAAAATCCCCGAAATCCGCGAGCAAGAAAAAATCTTGTCACGCGCGATTGGCACCAAAGTCAAAATCGACGGCACTTTGGACCACGGCAAAGTCGTGATTGGCTATTATGCCGCCGAAGAATTGGAACGCATCGTCAATTATCTAAAAAACCACTAGATATTGTGGTATGGTCATAAGCACACCACAATATATTGTAAAAACAAGAATTTATGGCAGAAAACTGGAAATTTCACGCGAAATATGGTATGTTAAGAAGAGAAAGGAGCAAAAGGAGTTCGTAAAATGGGAAAAGTTGTTGCAATCGCATTACAAAAAGGCGGGGTCGGTAAAACGACGACCTGCATCAATTTAGCGGCTTATTTAGCACAACTGGGGAAAAAAGTTTTGATTGTGGATTTTGACCCACAACACAATGCCAGTACCGGGGTAGGGGTGGAAGTAACGAACAAAACGACTTCCATTTATAACGTCATGTTTGACCAAGTCGACCCGACCGACGCCATTCAACTGACCGCGGTCAAGAATTTGGAAATTTTGCCCAGTACCCAAGATTTGGCGGGGGCAGAAGTCGAACTGGTTCGCATGAGCGGACGCGAACGCATTTTACGTAACTGCTTGGAAAAAATTAAAGACAGTTACGACTACATCGTGGTCGATTGTCCGCCAACGTTAACGTTATTAACCATCAACGCGTTGACCGCCGCCGACAGTGTGATTATCCCCGTGTTGTGCGAATACTTTGCACTGGAAGGAATCAGCCAATTAGTGAACGCCATCCGCTTAATCAGAAAACAAGGCTTAAACCCCGACATCGACATCGAAGGGGTCTTGGTCACCATGATGACCCACAATTTATTGACCCAACAAGTGCAAGCCGAATTGTTAAAATTCTTTGGCAAAAAAGTGTTCACCACCAAAATTCCGCGCAACGTGCGTTTAGCCGAAGCGCCCAGTTACGGCAAACCGATTTGCTTGTACGACAACAAATGTCCGGGTGCCAAAGCCTACCGTGAATTGGCGGTTGAATTTTTGAAGAGGCAACCCGAATGAGCGCGGACGTCAAATCATTTTACCGTGTTTACCGCCCCAAGACTTTCGCGGAAGTCGTCGGGCAAGATTTTGTGACCAAAACGTTGAGCAACCAAATTGCTAACCAAAAAATCGGGCACGCGTATTTGTTCTGTGGTACACGCGGCACAGGAAAAACTTCGGTTGCCAAAATTATGGCGAACGCGGTCAACTGCGAAAATTTTCACGACGGTCAAGTTTGTGGTAAATGTGCTTGGTGTCAAAGCCCGAACAAAAACATGGATATTTTTGAAATCGACGCCGCCAGTAACAACGGTGTGGATGCGGTGCGTGATTTAATCGAAAGCGTCAAATATCCACCCGTGGTCGGCAAACACAAAGTTTACATCATTGACGAGGTGCACATGTTTTCGGGTGCGGCGTTTAATGCGTTGCTGAAAACTTTGGAAGAACCGCCAGCCCACGTGATTTTTATCTTAGCCACGACCGAACCGCACAAATTGTTACCCACGGTGCAGAGTCGTTGCTTGCGTTTTAATTTCCAAAATGTGGCTTTGCCCGAATTGGAAAAAGTGTTGACCAACGTGTTCAAAACAGAAAAAATTACCGCGGACAAAGATGCGATTACCGCGATTGCCAAGGAAGGTCAGGGCAGTGTGCGTGACGCGTTATCGTTTGCGGATACCGTCGCTGCGTATTGCGGCAAAGACCCGATTACGGTGGCAGCAATTAACCGCGTGGTCGGCGGCTTGGATGCCAAAGTTTTTGCAACCTTGGTGGCACAAATTGCGGCGGCTGATGCCAAAGGAGTGCGTGCGACCGTAACCCAAATTTTTAATTCCGCCACGGGGACTGCCCGCATTTTGAACGGCACTTTGGCGGCAATTAAAGATGCTTATGTGGCACAACCGACCCCCCGACTGGCTACGGCATTACGCGTGTTTGCGAATTTGGAAACGACTTTGAAATACGCTACCGACCCCCACGGTTATTTTGAAACCGCGGCTTTGGTCGCGTGCGGAGCATAATGGCAGACCAAAACTTGGAAGCCGTTTGGGCAAACATTTTACGCACTTTACGCACCGAAAAGAATTTTGCGTTATTCGGGCTGTTAAGCACCATGAACGACGTCGAATTTAAGGACGGCAAAATCTGCTTGCACACGCACAACGATGCGGAAAAGAGCATGATTCACCACCATTTAGCGGCTTTGCAAACCATGGCGGGTGGGGACATGATCGCGTTGCAAGACGACACGGTCACCATCCAAGCCGACAACCGCGACACAATTGCACGGTTGAAGGATTTATTTGGTGATAAGATAGAAATCGTGTAAAATAGTAATATGAAAAATTTTCCAATGGGCAACAACGGACAAATGGCGAACTTGATGAAACAAGCCGAAGCCATGCAAAAACAAATGGAACGCACCAAAGCCGAATTGGCGGAAACCGCGGTCGAAGCCACGGTCGGGGGCGGCATGGTTACCGCTTCCATGTCGGGTGCGTACGAATTATTGGACTTGCACATTAAACCCGAAGCCGTCGACCCCGACGATGTCGAAACCACAGAAGACTTAGTGATCGCGGTCATTAACGAATGCTTGCGCCAAGTTACGGAGTTACGTAGTGAAAAATTACCACTCTGAAAAACGTGACGGATTTCGGATTGCCCCCAGTCCAACGGGGTACGTCCATTTAGGCACGGTTGCGATGGCGTTGGTCAATGCTTACTTAGCCCGTCAAAACCACGGTCGTTTTTATCTGCGCATTGAAGACACGGACGGCAAACGTTATGTTGCGGACGCCGTGCCCAAGATGTTGGAGACTTTCAAATATTTCGGCATTGAGTTTGCGGAAACCTACGTGCAAAGCGAACGCGCCAAGATTTACCAACAATACGCCGAAGATTTGGTCAAACAAGGCAAAGCCTATTATTGTTTCTGCACCGAAGACGATTTGTCCAAAATGCGCGAAACCCAACTGGCGAACCACGAGCCCACGGGCTATTACGGGAAGTATGCCCGTTGCCGTGATTTAAGCCAGGAAGAAGTGGCACGTCGTGTGAAAAACGGCGAACCGTACGTAATTCGTGCCAACTTTGGTTACCAAGATTGGGGCGAACGCATTACCTTTACCGATGCCGCGCGTGGCGAAATTTCCTTGTTGCCCCAAATCAACGACCCGATTATTTTGAAAAGTAACGGTTTACCGCCGTACAACTTTGCCCACGTAATTGACGACACTTTGATGGGTACGGCTTTGGTCGTGCGTGGGGAAGAGTGGTTGATTTCCACCGCGGAACACATGCAACTGTGCGATTTGTTGGGCTTCCCACGTTTGAACTATTTGCACATGCCAACGATTAACATTGAAGACAACGGCAAAAAACGCAAACTTTCCAAACGCAAAGACCCCCAAGCCTTGGTCATGAATTTGGTCGATGCGGGTTACCCCCGTGACGCGATTTTTGAATACTTGCTGACGATTTATAACAGTGACTTTGAAATTTGGCGTACCGCCCACCCCAATGACCCGTTGACCGATTTCCAATTCAGTATCCAAAAGATTGGCACGAATAACCCGTTATTCGATTTACCCAAACTGAACGACATCGCGAAAAATGTTTGGGCGCGTTGTGACCATGCCACGGTGGTGGCGGCGTTTAACGCGTGGGATTGGCAAAAACTGCCGAACATCACGCCTAAGATTAAAGCACGGATTGAAGCCATGTTGGGTGTGGAACGGGGTGGTGAACGACCACGTAAAGATTTGACCAAGTTGGAAGACATCCCGACTTTGTACAGTTATTTGTGGGACGATATCACGGTGGACGGACAAACGTTGGACGGTCAGTTGTTAAAAGCTTACGCCGCAATTTACGATGACCGCGACGACAAAGACACTTGGTGGCAAAAAATCAAAAACATGGCGCCCGACAAAGCCGCGTTACGCAACTTGACCGCGCAAATCCGTTTGGCGGTAACGGGCAAGACCAACACTCCCGACATGTGGGCAATTTTCCGCATTTTGGGCAACGACATCGTCAAAGCCCGTTTGACCCGTTGGTAATTGATTGTTTATAATATACATATGGAAATTTTCCGCCACAACGCTTTCAAAAGTATTGCTCATGTCGTGCAAAACGGCGGAATTATCATTTATCCGACAGATACGATTTGGGGTCTGGGCTGTAACGCGTTGAACACCAAGGCAACCAAACGGCTGAAACAATTGAAAGGCAAAGCGGCAGATGCGGCTTTGATTTGGTTGTTGCCGTCGGTGGAGGCGGTCATTCGGCATTGCGGAGCGGTCACCCCCACGGAACGGCGGTTACTCCACCAAAAACACACTTCGGTGGTTATTCACGGACAAGCGGTGCGTGTCGTGCGCAGTGGTTGGCTGAACCGTTTGCTGACCGTTTGCCGTGTGCCCTTGGTCGCGACCAGTGCCAATCCGCACGGGCAACCCGTGATTACATCTTGGCGGCAAGGCGTGCAACTGTTTGACGGTCAAACCGATGCCGTGGTGCGGGGTCGCAAAATTTACCACCATACCCCCAGCACTTTGGTGCAAGTGGATACGACGCAAAACCCGCCCCAAATTAAGATAATCCGCGCGGGTCGTGGCATATCTATGAAATAGTGGACGTTTTAGAAAATTATTTAATTCATTTGTGCGGCGCCGATAATGTCAAACGCGATGAACCTTTGGCACGGTGGACGACTTTCCGTGTTGGCGGTCCTGCGCGTTATTTCGTATTGGTCGAACACAAAGCCGCGTTGCAACGGTTGCTTGCCGCACTGGAATATTTGGAATATCCGTACTTTATTTTGGGTTTGGGCGCGAATGTGCTAGCGAGTGACCGCGGTTTTGACGGGGTAGTGATTAAATTGAATTTCAAGACCATTGAACAAAACGTCGTGTTTGTTTATGCCGACGCGGGCGCAAAACTGGGTGCGGTGGTCAATTATGCGCGCGACCACGGTTTGACGGGGTTGGAATGGGCAACGGGCATTCCCGCCACGGTGGGCGGTGGCGTCTACATGAATTGCGGGGCGTTCGACCATTCGATTAGCGATGTCGTGGTCATGGTCGATGTGATTGACCACGGGGAAATTAAAACTTTGACGCGTAATCAACTTGATTTCGGTTACCGTCATTCCATTTTTATGGAACAAGCGGCGGTCATTATTGGGGCGTACTTACGTTTGGAACACGGCACGACCGCGGAAATTTCCGCCCGCATGCAAGACATCATGACTCAACGTCGTCGTCACCCCCACGAGCCCAGTGCTGGCAGCGTTTTCAAACGACCCCAAGACGGCTTTTACGTCGGCAAAGTGGTGGAAGAATTGGGGCTGGGTGGTTACACGGTCGGGGGCGCCCAAGTCAGTCCCCAACATTGCAATTTTATTGTCAACACGGGCAATGCGACTTGCCACGACATTTTGCAAGTTTTGTACCATGTACAAGACACGGTGGAACAAAAAACGGGGGTTTTGTTAGAAACCGAAATCATTTTCTTGGGCAAGGTCGATTAGCACGAACCGTCAATTTTATTTGCCAATTAGCAGAAATTCCGTTAAAATATCCCTAGGAAAGTTGGGGGAACTTGATGGATTACTTAAATTTTATTTTGATTGGTTTTATCATCGCGTTGACTTTGTTGTCACTGTGGTGGGCGTTTAACACGATTCGCCAAATCGAAATCCAAAAGACTTTCTGCGCCGAACCATTGTCCAGTATTGCCAAACTGTGGCGCCGTGCACAATTCGTTCCCGAAGATGCCAAAGACCGTGAATCCTTGTACTTGTACCGCGACTTTTTACGCAAATTCCACGAAAGCGAATGTAAATATCCGATTATGGTCAAAAACGGCGGTGTGCGTTGCATGACCCGCAAAGAATTTGACGACTTGTGCGGTCAACAAAACAAACGTCCGTTTTCCATTTTAATTTTGGTGGCTTCCGTGTTGGTCGCGTTGGTGGCTTTAATTGTCAACATCGCGGTAACCAAAACCATTGCGATGGGCATTGGTTTGGCTTTGATTATGCCCGCGGTGCAAATTGCTTTGTCGTTTTTCGTGATGCGTTTCAACAAAGAAAAGAACGCCTACCGCGAAGCCATTTTCAAAGCCTTGAAAGAAAACAGTGTCAACTTTTTGAGTATCACCAAACCGTTCATTATCGTGGACGCGTATCCCACTAAATTCGGGAAAACTTCCGAACCGTTGTATGCTTCCAAAGGCGAATTGACCGCGGAACAAATTGAAGCCACCCGTGCCTTTATCGTCCGTCAAAAAGAAGCCGAAACCGAAGTCGTTTTACGTAATGTCGATAACAAAAAAGAAATTGAACAAATCAACAACCCGCAACCCGTCGTGGAAGAACCTGCACCCGTGGCAACCCCGACTAACGCGGAACAACCAACCGCTGCCAACCCCGCCGAAGCCGAGATTGACCCCGCCAACTTGCCCCCGCTCAGTGACGAAGAAAAAACGATTTTGATTAACAATTTGATTGACGACACGTTGCAAGCCGAAGTCGAACGCGCGGTCAAAAAAGCCGCGGAAGCCGAACAAGCCCCCGCCCCCGTGGAAGAATTACCGCCGTTGCCGACCGATGCCGTTGCCGAACCCGTTGCCGAAATTGCCACCCCCGACGCGGACGATTTTTCGTTAGACTCGATTAGTCAAGCTTTGGATGCCGAAATTGCCCAACGCAACAAGAAGAAATAATTGTTAATTTGCAATGAAATCAATGTACAGTGCGTAACCTTTGGCGGGGTCGTGGGTCAATGCGTGGGTCAACGCCCCCACCAAATGCCCGTCTTGGATAATCGGGCTGCCACTCATGCCGTGGACGATGCCACCCGTGGCTGCCAACAAACGCGGGTCGGTAATGCGAATCACCATGGATTTTTCGTGACGACGTTTTTGATAACGCGTTTTCAAAATTTCACAATCAAATTCTTCAATCGTCGTACCGTTCAACGAAGTGCGTAACGTGGCTTTGCCAGGGTGAACGTTGTAACGGGTTGCCACGGGCATGGTCGTGGTTGCCGCCGCCAAAATCTGACTGTCCGCGGTCAAACAGCCCGTAACACCGAAACTGGTGCCTTGTGTGATACTGCCTTCCACGGGGGTGTTTTGTTGAATCGAACTTTGCAACACACCCGTTTGTTTGCCTTGGGTTTTGACAATCCCGTAAGTGCTGACGGTACGAATTTCGCCGCCGCACAAATCGACCGCGGCGCCCGTATCGAAGTCCGCCATCTGGTGACCCAGTGCGGAAAACTGGTTATTTTCGGGGTTAATCAAAGTCAACATCCCCACGCCGTTGGTCGTATCGCGTAAACCGATGTCTTGTTCCAAACCGACGTGGCGGTTCAAGGTCGTACCACTGCGCACCAAAGTGACGTTGATTTTGTCTTTGCCCGCGGTCGCGGCGGTGAAGTCGGCACAACTTTGCACCCGCATGCCGTCCACAGTTTTAATCACGTCACCTTTTTGCAACACGCGGTCGGGCGTGTCCGCGGTCACCAACACGCCATCAACTTGTCCGCAAATCCCAATCGGCATGCCACCCACCAAAATCGTGTCAAACGGCAAAATGTCGACCAAAACTTTTTTAATTGGAATCAAACCTAACAATTTAACCGTGATGTATTTTTCGCTGTCGGTGTCGTTACCCGTCAAACTTTCGGGGGCAGCATCGGCACGCGCGGCATATTCACTGGGGGTCAGCACAATCGTGTCGGGGGTCGTAATGCCTTGCACAAACGGCACAACCAACAACGTATACACACCGAAAGCCATGACCACAAACAAAATGCCCCGTAAAAAACGTAAATTTTTCCCCAGTTTCATACCGCATTTATCTTGTGTTGAAATCATATAAATTATTTATGCAGGCGCTTTGGTGGTGCCGTTTATTAGATTTT
>CAZXAV010000021.1:0-11285 GCA_964638195.1 uncultured Prevotella sp.
AAGCAACTATGGCAGCCATTACAAAAATGCGTACCCGTGAAGAAGTGGCACGCTTACGCGGTAAAACCGTGGAAGAAATTTAAGGAGGAAAATAAAAATGGCAGAAACAAAAACAACAACCAAGACAACAGCAACTAAAACAACGACTAAGGCGGCAACGGCAGCTAAAACGACCGCAACAAAAGCAACCGCTGCAAAGGCACCTGCTGCCAAAGCAACAGCAACTAAGGCTGCACCCGCAAAAACTACTGCGGCAACCAAAACGGTAGCTACCAAAGCTGCGGCAGCGAAAGTTGCAACCGCTCCAAAAGCTGAAGCAAAACCGGCTGCGGACAAAAAAGTTACTAAAACTGCAACGGCTGCGAAACCCGCTGCTGAGAAGAAAGCTAGCGAAAAGAAAGCAACCAAACCAGTTGCTAATGGTAAAGTTCGTGTAACGATGGTTCACGGTTTGGCTGGATGTACCAAACGTCAAATCCGTACCGCGAAAGCATTAAAATTGAGCCGTCCGGGTGATACACGTGAATTACCAAATTTACCATCAACCTTGGGTGCTTGCAAAAAATTGGAACACTTGGTAAAAGTTGAAATTATTTAAGTAAGGAGTACATGATGATTATCAATGAATTGTCGCCACATCCGTTGGCTAAAACAAAAAAACGTCGTGTCGGTCGTGGTATCGGCAGTGGCATGGGTAAAACTTCAACCCGTGGTCAAAAAGGTGCGGGAGCACGTTCGGGTGCCGGTTTGCGTACTGGTTTTGAAGGTGGGCAAATGCCTTTGATGCGCCGTTTGCCAAAACGCGGTTTTACGAACAACTTTTCAAAAGAATATGCGATTGTCAACGTTGGCACTTTGAACGAATTTAAGGCAAATGCTAAAGTTGATGCCGCAATCTTGTTGGAAAAGGGTATAATTTCCAAAGTGGGCGCATACGGGATTAAAATTTTGGGCGATGGCGAATTGAAAGTGGCTTTGAAAGTAACCGCCAATGCTTGGACAAAAGAAGCAGAAAAGAAAATTAAAAAAGCAGGCGGAGAAATTAAAAAATGCTAAAAACTTTGCGCGAAGCCTTTGCACAAAAAGATTTGCGAAATAAAATTCTACTGACGTTAGGGTTAATGTTGGTCTATTGCGTTGGGTGCTTTTTGCCCATCCCCGGTATTGACCCCGCCGTCTTTTCCAGTGCGGTAAACAACTCTGGTTCAAATAGTTTCTTGAGTTTGTTATCGTCTTTAACGGGCGGAGCATTATCCAAAGGTGCTTGGTTTGCAATCGGGGTTTCCCCATATATCACTTCATCTATCGTGGTGCAGTTGTTGACGGTGGCAATTCCTGCTTTATCGCGACTGTCAAAACAGGGTAGCGAAGGTCGCAAAAAAATTGCGGTGGTAACCCGATACGTGGCTTTGGTCTTGGCTTTGGTGCAAGCCATTGCAATTGTGCTTTCAATCAATACCGTCAGCAGTAAAACCTTGTTGTGGACCGCAGTTCCCGATTTCTTGGTTCAAGTTTTGGTTGTGATTTCGTTAGTAGCGGGTACAATGTTGACCGTTTGGTTGGGTGATAAAATTACCGAAATTGGTGTTGCCAACGGGATGAGCATGTTGGTTTTCGTGGGTATCTTGACTTCGGGTGTCACCGCTTTTACTAGCAGTATCATGAAAATCTTCACCGAAGGCATTGATGCCATCGTGACGCCGATTGTATTTGTTTTGTTGTTGGTCTTTATCTTTGCGTTCATCGTATTGTTCGATTTGGCGGAACGTCGTATCCCAGTAACTTATGCAAAACAAGTCAAAGGCAACAAAATGTACGGTGGTCAATCGACCAACATTCCGATTAAATTGAATGCGACAGGTGTCATGCCAATTATTTTTGCAACGGCATTGGTCAACTTCCCACAATTGATTATGCAAATGTTATTGTCGTTCAATAACCAAGGTGTGGTGAAAGCCTACGATTGGTATCAAACTTACATGGGTACGGGTACTTGGATTAACATTGTTGTTACAGCATTATTGATTTTGGGATTCTCGTATTTTTATGCCACGTTGATGTTCAATCCCGAAGAAGTTGCATTGCAAATTCAACGTAACGGTGGGTTCATCTTGGGTTATCGTCCGGGTAAACCAACCGCCGATTATTTGAAAAAAGTTTCACATCGAATTACTTTCTTCGGTGCAGTCTTCTTGATGTTAGTTTCCATGGTTCCGTCGTTGTTGTTTACGAACATTCCGGCAATTGAAGGTGATTCTTTGACAACAGCCTTTACATCCATTGGTATGTTGGTTATCGTTTCGGTGGCTTTGGAATTTGACAAATCAATTCAAAATCAAATGTTGATGAAACAGTATAAAGGCTTTTTGAAATAAGAGCCGAAATATAAGGGGGATAAATATGAATATTATTTTGAATGGTGCCAGTGGCTGCGGTAAGGGCAGTATGGCGGGGTTCTTGGTTCGCGATTTTGGTTTAGTCCATATTTCAACTGGTGATTTATTCCGTGAACAAATTGCCAAACAAACACCGCTTGGTAAAAAGGTCGAATCGTACGTTTCGACGGGTAAATGGGTACCTGACGAAGTAACTATCGAAGTGTTAATGGATCGCATTAAACAACCAGATTGCGCCAAAGGTGTGATTCTGGACGGTTTCCCGCGTACTTTGAACCAAGCCAAAGTCTTGGATAAAGTTTTGAAAATTGATTTAGTGATTGCCATTGACGTAACCGATGAAATTGTCCAAACCCGTTTGGGTGGACGTTATATGTGCCGTGATTGCGGTACAATTCACTCGATTCGTTGGGACAAAATTGACAAATGCAAAAAATGTGGTGGTAAAGATTTATATCAACGCGATGATGACAAAGCTGAATTTATCCAAAAACGTTTGGAAAACTTTAAGCAAAACAACGGCGAAATTTTGGATTTTTATCGTGCTGCTAATAAATTATTTGTGGTACACGATAAACTGGAAAATACGCCAGCAGATACTTATGCTTTGGTAAAGGACGTTGTTGCTAAATTATGAAACAATTAACCGCTGCACAAATTTCTAACATGCGTTATGCTGGCAAAGTTTTGGGAGAGACATTTACTCACATCCGCCAAAATTTGCATGCAGGGATGACAACACGTGAAGTGGATAAAATGGCGGAAGACTTTATTATTGCCCATCATTGCTATCCGTGCTTCAAAGGGGTTTATGATTACCAATACGCGTGCAATACCAGTGTTAACGAAGAAATTATTCACGGCATTCCCACGGATAAAGTTTTGCACGATGGTGATATTATTACCGTTGATTGCGGGGCAGGTTTTAATGGCATTTGTACCGATGCTTGCCGTACTTTTGCGGTCGGGAAGATTGCAGCAGAAACGCAAGAACTACTTGATGTTACTCGTAATTGTTTTTATCGTGCCCTAGAAAAAATTAAACCCGGTGTTGAAGTCGCGATTGTTGGTAAAACCATCGAAAATTATATCGACAGTCTGGGTAATTACAGTATTTTGGAAGATTATTGTGGTCATGGGATTGGGAAAAATTTACACGAAGACCCGTTGATTCCGAATTACATTGTTCGTAATTCGCGTTTGCAACAACACGTACGTAAAAAATTCCAAGCCAATACTGCTATTTGTGTTGAACCGATGATTTTCCAAGGGAACAGTAATGCGGTTAAAGTTGCACCCGATGGTTGGACGGTGATTTCAACTCATGGGGCATTTAGCGCGCATTACGAAAACACGATTTTGATTACAGCACAAGGTGTAGAAGTTTTAACCAACTGCGACGAACGTTAACTGTTTTTAATGTTCACACCTTTGGGGGCTAAAATATATTCAGATGATGTTTTTTGCATAATCATGCCACCGATGGCATTGACAAAGCCACAAATGTAATCCAAGAACCTTTGTGCATCGGGAATGGCAAACTTAGATAGTGATACAATACAAGCATTGCCGTTGGCTAAATTGGTTAAAATGGTGGAAATTTCCGCGGGTGTTTGTGGGGCAATGACCAATAAATTTTGATTGGCACTGACTTGTCCAAGTAGTGCGTTATCAAAATTGCCAGAATGATTATTGTGTGTATTGAAAATTTGCGGTTGTGTTGGCTGTGTTTCTACGGTTGTTTGTGTTGCGACTATTGGTTGTGAAACAGGTGCGGATTGAGCAACTTGAATCAATGACGGGGTAGAACCACCAGTCAAACCATTATCACCTAATAATACAGAAGCCGCTTCTAAACGTTTTTCTTCGGCGGTTGGTTGTGGTGCTGGCATCGAGGCAGGTTCGGGTGATACGGCAACTGGTTCGGGTGTTACGTCTTCCATCGTGTCAGCGGTCATTTCGTCTTCGGTGGTTTCTGGTTCGGGGTCAGTCTCAATCTTTTTCTTTTCAATCGTCAAACCGTTTTTCAATAAGTTAAATAAACCCATATCATATTATTACGCAGATTTCAATTGTTTGCAATTAGATTTATTGGTATAATAATACATGAGTAAAATTAGCATTTTAGGTTGTGGACGTTGGGCATCATTTCATGCTTGGTACCAAATTGAAAAATTACATAATGACGTCAAGATGTGGGGGCGTGCGGAAGATCCGTTCTTCATTGAATTGATGAATACGAAACAAAATGATTACATCAAATTGCCAGAATCATTACATTACAGTACGGATTTGCAAGCAACGATTGATTTTGCTGATACGATCATTATTTCGATCAGCGCGCAAGCAATGCAAGAATTTTCTAAAAACATTGGGAAATGCCAACCACAAAATAAAACTTTCGTTTTGTGTATGAAGGGGATTGACCAAAATACCGGTGAACGGTTGACCGAAATTTTACGCAAAAATATTCCCGATAACAATCATATTTGCGTATGGGTTGGTCCAGGACACATTGAAGAATTGACGGCGGGACAACCAAACGTGATGATTATCTCTGGTGACAATCAAGGGACTGTGAAACGTTTAATCAACATGTTTGAAAGTCCGTTAATTTCAATTCTCAGTAGCGATGATTTGATTGGGGTAGAAGTTGGGGCAGCCGCCAAAAACGTGATGGGGATTGCGGCGGGCTTTTTGGATGGCTTGGGTAAATCTTCTTTGAAAGGTGCGTTGATGGCACGCGGCTGTTATGAAGTATCACTGTTGATTGAAAAAATGGGTGGTAATAAAATGACTGCATTTGGAATGAGCCACTTAGGTGACTTTGAAGCCACGTTATTTAGTAAGAATAGTCATAACCGCCGTTATGGGGAAGAGTATATTCAAGGTCGTTTATCCGACAACATTGGTACAGCGGAAGGAGTAGGTACAACCAAGGCAATGTACAAATTATCACAACAATTTGGTGTATTTATGCCGATAACAAACACTATATATGGTATTTTGAATCTCGACGCGAACAAAGACAACCTTGTACACGATTTATTCAAAATTGCAACCCACAAGGAATTTAATTATGAATAATGAATACTTTTCGTATGAAGTTACCAGTAAGTCGTCGGAATGTTTTGCGCGTACGGGAATTTTCACTACACCTCATGGTAAAATTGAAACACCAATTTTTATGCCCGTTGGGACACGTGCTTCGGTCAAAGGATTAGCTCCGGAAGAAGTAGCAGATGCGGGTGCGCAAATCATTTTGGCTAATACTTACCATTGTTTTTTACGCCCTGGTGCGGATATCGTGGCACAAGCGGGTGGTTTGCATCAATTTATGAATTGGCACGCACCAATTTTAACCGATAGTGGGGGATTTCAAGTATTTTCATTGGAAAACTTGCGTAAGGTTGACGACGACGGTGTTTCTTTTAAGAGTCATATTGATGGTAAGGTGTTCAAGTTTACCCCGGAAAGCAATATGGAAGTCCAACACAAACTTGGTGCTGATATTATCATGCAGTTAGACATTTGTACGCCATATGGTGCGACGAGGGAACAGGTGATTGAAGCCGATGCACGGACGGTTAATTGGCTAAAAAGGTGTTATCTTGCTCATAACAACCACAACCAGTCGTTGTTTCCGATTATTCAAGGCAATTTTTACAAGGATTTGCGCTTAAAAAGTTTGCAAAACGCGTTGCCTTATATTAAGCATGGTGTGGCGGTTGGCGGCTTAGCAATTGGCGAACCATTTGCCGTTTTGAAAGAACAATTGCAAAATTTAGCACCGCATTTGCCGCTTGATGTTCCACATTATTTAATGGGGGCAGGCACACCTGATTATATTTTTGAAGGTGTGGAAAATGGAATTGATATGTTCGATTGTGTTTATCAAACTCGTATGGCACGGCATGGTATGGCTTTGACCGATGACGGCAATTTGAACATTCGTAACCAAAAATATCAAACCGATTTCACACCGATTCAAGCGGATTGCCAATGTTATGCTTGTCGCAATTATACCAAAGCCTACATTCGTCATTTGATTACGGTCGGGGAAATGTTCGGGGCACGGTTATTATCCTTGCACAACATTCATTGGACTTTGAAACTGATGGATAATATTCGGTCGGCAATTCGCGAAGACCGTTTCTTGGCATATAAAAAAACTTTTTACCAACGTTTTTATCATGACGAAAATCATTGATGACTGATGGTGGGAAAAATTTCGGTTGTATTCTCTTACGGAGTAGGATATAATTTTTTTATGGGAAATATTGTTTCTTATATTTTAATTGGCGTCTTGTTAATTGGGATGGTGGTGTTGATGTTTGTACAAGGACGCAGACAAAAAAAAGCACAAGATGATTACATGGCAATGTTGGATACTTTGCGACCTGGTGTTAAAGTCAAAATGGCTTCGGGTTTATTGGGTCGTATTAAAGAAATCCGCGAAGAAGCTCCCGGTTTCAAAACCATTACTTTGAACGTGGGTGAAGACAAAAACGTTACCGAAATGACGTTTGTGATTGAAGCAGTGCAAGGTATCGTCAACGAAGAAGCTATCAACAAATTGAAAATGGAAGCCCAATTAGCCGAAGCTGAAAATACCGAAGCTGAAACCAAAATCAATGGTGTGCCAGTTTCTGAAACCGCCGATAAGCCAACCAAGAAAACAACAAGTAAACGCAAGTAAACGCACCAATCAGCGGGTAAGCAAAGTTGACAATTTGATTGAAGCCGCAGAATGAGCCGATAAAAGCACATAAACAAATTCCGACTGCACTGAACAACGGTCGGTTTTTTGTTGTTGGGAATAACTTTTGACAACGTTGCATGATGGCAAAGAGGGCGGCATATTGGCTGGTCAACACAGCCAACAAAATCACAATCATTGTTATTGCGTTCGGTGCTGCCGCCAGTAAAGGAATTGGGGCGGTTTGTGTGTTGGTGTTTTGAATCGTGGTTAAAATCATACCGACCAAAATCGTCACTAATAGTGCGGTGACTGCGCCTGCCCAAACTAAGGTGCGGCGTTGATGCCGTTGTGCGGCAGCAGCAATCAATTCGGGGAACATAAAGCAATTCAAACCCGCATACAAAAGCGCCCAAAAGATTCCTTTGGGAAAATTACTCCAAGCGTAGTTCGTTGTCGGGGTAGTTGTGGTTTGGAATAAATGTGGTAAAGCGGTTGTAGTAATCAGTGCGATAATGATTAAAACGATGTAAAAATTGAGACGCGATAAACTGTTGAATCCAAACAGTACGATACAAACACTGGCAATTAACGATACAATGCAAATCCCAACGTTGGTGATTTGGGCGATGCCTGCGGTCATGGCGGTAAATAGTACCATGTATATCACGATAAATACTATATCTTGAATTTTTCCCGACCAGAAATGGTGTTTTTGTGGTGTGAATTCTGCAATTGGCTTGGGGTGTTTCGTGTGTGGGTAGTTCAGATGAATTTCTAACGCGATGATAGCAAACATGGTTAAACCTACCATGACGGCTATGCACCAAACGGGTAGATGTAAACCACCGAAAAACGTGATGATTTCGGCACCGGTGGCGAAACCCGCACCAATCACCGAGCCGAGAAAAAGTAACGTGATTTCAAGCATTGCCATCGTTCTCTCCGTTGTTCGCAAACAGTTTTACGACGGTGATGTTGTTTTTGGCTTTGGCGGTTTGTTTTTCTTCCAAATGATTGTACATTAACCCCATCATGACGGGCGGTAAATAAGTCCCATCTTTGATTAAAGCACGGTAAGTTTGTGAACTTTTTTCGTAATCACCGAGTGCGGTATAACATTTGGCAATAAAAATACCGATAGCACTTTGACGTGCTTTGGTGTCGGCGTATTTTTGTGCTAATTGGGCTTCGTGCAAAGCCGCGGTCGGGTGATTTTTGCTGTATTCTAACTCAGCACGGGCAACATAATATTCCCACCCGTCATATAAGTCACAAACTGCGCCCATACTTTATGTATATCGGTCGGTGGTAAAATTTATTGCTTGATTATTGGATTGATGCTATGCTGATATAGCATAAAACGGAGGGAAAGTAATGGGATTATTAAAAAACATCGAATGGAAAGACAATTCTGGCAACACAATTGTGCATAAATTTGATATGAAAAATGACTACATTTCCAAAGGATCGGTGTTGACAGTGCGTGACGGTCAGAATGCGGTCTTTGCGACACAAGGTAAAATGGCGGACGTCTTTTTGCCGGGTTATTATAAATTAGATACTAAAAGTATCCCAATCGTGACAAAATTACTGTCGTGGAAGTATGGTTTCCAAAATCCGTTCCGCAGTGACGTTTATTTCGTTTCGACCAAGCAAATCACAAATCAAAAATGGGGCACACCGAACCCAATCACTATCCGTGATAAAGAATACGGGGCGGTGCGTGTCCGCGGCTTTGGTACGTATAGTTTCCGCGTTAAAGACGCGTATGTCTTTTTAAGCGAACTTTCGGGATCGGGACAATCTTTCGCCACCCAAGACATTGCCGATTATTTACGCAGTATTTTGATTTCGGGAATTACCGACGCGATTGGTGAAAGCAAATTATCCGTGTTGGATTTTGCTGCCAATTTGGATGAATTGGGTCGTCGTGTGAAAAAAGAGTTGGATGATGATTTCAAAAATCTTGGTTTGGAATTGATTAAATTCAATATTGAAAGTTTCTCGTTGCCCGAAGAATTGGAAAAAGCCTTGGACAAAAATACGGCTTTAATGATGCGCCGTGGAACAACGGATGTGGAAATGCGTTTGGCGCAAGCCGATGCGTTGCGTGAAGCCGCTAAAAACCCCGGCATGGCAGGTTCGATGATTGGTGCTGGTGTTGGTATGGGCATGGGTGCGAACATGGGACGGATGTTTGCCAAAATGGGTGATGAGATGACCGAAATGCCCGGACAAAAATTCTGTCCGCAGTGTGGTGCATCGGTAGGTGCCAAGGTAAAATTCTGCCCAGAATGCGGTGCTAAAATTGGTGCTAATGTTTGTGGCAAATGTGGAGCAGTGGTCAAACCCGGTGCGAAATTTTGTTCGGAGTGTGGTAACAAATTATAATGTCCGCAACCAAAGCGACCACGATTAAACAAAAATGTAAAACTTGTGGTGGGAATTTGATTTTTAATCCAACACGACAAACTTTGGTTTGTGAACAATGTGGTAATATTGTGCCGATAACGGGTACTTTGACTACCGAAAAATCTTTTCAATCCATGTTGATTAACGCCCCGACTTGGCAAAAAGACGCGGCGGTTTATCAATGCGAACATTGCGGTGCAAAAAGTGTTGTTTCTAAATTTGATTTAGTGGCTAAATGTGATTATTGCGGGGCAACGAATATGGTGAAAACCCGTGAAATGCCCGGGGTACGTCCAGATACGATTGTTCCGTTTAGTTTGGGGCAAACCGATGCCTACAACCAAGTGCGTAACTGGCTGTCAAAACGATGGTTTGTGCCACATCAATTCAAACGTAAATTAGAAATGCGGCAATTGAATGGAATTTATTATCCCGCGTTCTCTTTTGATGCCCGTGTTGTTACTGGTTACACTGGGGTGAAAGTGCGTACTGAAACAGTAACAACAATTGTTGATGGTGTGGAAGTGACCCAAAGCCAGACTGTCCGTCATCCAATTCGGGGAAGTGACACACATGTTTTTGATGACCTTTTGATTTTGGCGAATGAAGAAATTACCCCTAAAATTCTTAGTGCGTTGCAACCATTTGAAACGAACAAAGGGCAGGTCTTTCAACAATCCTATCTTTCTGGCTTTACCGTTTGCCAAGCATCAAAAGACCCGATTCTTTGTTGGGAAGAAGCAAAAAAATCAATGGATAGTGTTATTCGTGATAAGATAAACACTAAATACAGTGATTGTGTGATTGAAAACCTACAATTAGAAATGGGCATTACCGATGTTACCTACAAACATGTTTTGTTGCCGATATACGTGGGACACACCGAATACAAAGATGCGAAATATCAATTGTTCGTGAACGGGCGAACGGGTAAAGTCTATGGCAAAACGCCGAAATCGGGGTGGAAGATTTTTTCGTGGTTTGCGGGCTTGGGTTTACTCGCCGTCGGAATTGGGATAATGCTTGCCGTGTTTTTGTAAATAAGCTATAATATTAAATATGGATAAACGATTTATTTCACGCATTTTATTGCCGTTGGCATTACTGGCGGCTGCGGTGCTTTGGTTATTGAAAGTAATTCCTGCTACGGCGGATTTGTTCGCTTGGTACACCTTGTCGTGGGCGGCAACCATTCTTTTGGGGATTGCGGGATTGAAATTTTTATTGGACGGCATCTTTATGACCAGTAAAGGTGTGATTTCCCGTAAATTTACCATTTTTGCGGGTGCGGTGATTTTGGTCTTGGCATTGATTTGTTTGACTTCCGCGATTGCTATTCCGCATAACCTAATTGCACCGATTATTGCGATTATTTTGGCGGCTGCGCTTGTGGTTGGTATTATGGTGACGGGTGCTCACAAATGGGATGCTGGTGACAACCAAAGTGTCGGTTACAAAAATTATCACCAACGTAAAGCCGAAGAAGCCAAAGCCGAAAAATCTGACCATAAAAATTAAATTCCTGTCGTTGACTTTTTCGTGAATGTAACGCATAATGTGTTACTTGCTTCCGTGGCTCAGTTGGTAGAGCAACTGACTTGTAATCAGTAGGTCGTCAGTTCGAATCTGACCGGAAGCTCCAAAATACACCACATCGGTAAAAGTCCTTGGAAACGGGGACTTTTTGCTTTGTAAGTGGGGTTGGTTCGTGTTGTTACGAAAAACAAATAAAATTTGCTTAACTGGGCGATAATTGGTATAATTGTTGATATGGC
>CAZXAV010000022.1:0-11190 GCA_964638195.1 uncultured Prevotella sp.
GTATTGATATGGTCATTTTTGTTGAAATTCTTCGCCCGTTATCAAGTAATTGATTGAGACATTAAAATATTTACTCATGGCAACTAACAATGACAGTGATGGCTCGCGTTTGCCGTTTTCGTAGTAAGACAAACTTTCGCGGGATATGTTCAAATCAATCGCGACTTTTTGTTGATTCAAATGGCGCTGTTGCCGTATGTTTTTCAAACCGATCACAATTTCCCCTTGACATAAGTGTAAGTATTTGTGATACTTATTTTGTAACAATTTGTTACAATTATACAAAAGGAGGAAAATAAAATGAATTGTATACGACACAATGACAAAGAAACTGTTGCGGCGTGTAGTAAGTGCGGAGCAGGGGTTTGTGCTGATTGTGCTTCATTGAGTGGGATTGCAAGGGAATCATATGGGATACTGTGTGCGAACTGCTATACCACAGTTTTGCACCAAACGCGTGAATCGATTACCCAAGAAAGGGGTAAAAAGTTAAAACGTGCCATCATTAGTATGATTTGTTATGCACTTGGTCTGGGAATGTTGGTTTATGCTTATTCAGACGAACTGGGTGTGCAAGCGATGTTTGTCGGCTTTTTACTGTGTGGTTTCTATACTGGTGTAACATGGTACAAAGCAGCACGAGAAGCACATGATGACTACGAACGAAAGCATGGTGCTACTTATACCATTTCTTCGTCGGGAACGATTAGTAAGGACAATGGCGGAATTATGAAAGTGATGTACTTTCTGATGGGAACGTTTCTCGGAATCGTGGTGACACCTTGCCGAATTATCATTGACGTTGTCGGTGCTTCACGTCTGAAAAAAAGACTTGGCGGAATTAGATGCCGAAGTCAACAGAGCGAAAAGTTTTTAAGCCATTAAGCCGTTTTTGCCATAACAAAAATAATCTCCAAAAAGTCCGACGCAAGTTGGGCTTTTTTATTGCGTAAAAATTTTTACAAATTGGCGGGCGGTGTGATACAATGAAATTGATGAAAGATGCAAAGAAAGTCATTTTGACCGCGGACAGACCAAGCGGTAATTTACACATTGGACATTATGCCGGCAGTTTGGCTAACCGCGTGCGTTTGCAAGCCACGGGCGAATTTGAAATGTTCGTGATGATTGCGGACTTGCAAGCCTTGACCGACCACGCCCACGATGTGAACAAAGTTACGTCTTCGGTGGAAGAACTGATGTTGGATTATTTGGCGGCGGGGTTAGACCCGCAGCATGTGCATTTCGTGTTGCAAAGTGCGTTGCCGGCTTTATATGAGTTGCCGATGTTTTACATGAACTTGGTTACGCAAGCCCGTTTGGAACGTAACCCTACCGTTAAGACCGAAATCAAAACCAAAGGTTACCGCCGCGAAGTCCCCGTGGGCTTTGTCAATTATCCGATTTCGCAAGCCGCGGACATTACGGCGTTCGGTGCTTCGTTAGTGCCCGTGGGTGCGGACCAAGCCCCCATGTTGGAACAAACCCGTGAAATCGTTGCGACGTTTAACCGCTTGTACGGGGAAACTTTAATCATGCCCGAAGCCTTGATTCCCGAACACGCGCGCGGTCGTTTGGTCGGCATCGACGGTGCGGGCAAAATGAGTAAGAGTTTGGGCAACTGCATTTACATCAAAGACAGTGCGGAAGAGTTACAACGCAAAATCAACCAAATGTACACCGACCCGAACCACATCAAAGTCAGTGACCCCGGCAAAGTGGAAGGCAACGTGGTGTTCATGTATTTGGATGCGTTCTATCCCGACAAACGTCATTTAGCCGAATTAAAAGCCCAGTACCGCCAAGGTGGTTTGGGTGACGTCGTGTTGAAAAAAATGTTGTTTGAATGCTTGAATAATTTGTTAGCACCGATGCGTGAACGTCGTGCTTATTACGAACAACACATGGACGAAGTGCGTGGGTTCTTGCGGGCGGGTACGCAACGGGCGCGCGCGGTGACCGACGAAATGTTAGCCAAAGTGCGCAAAGCCATCGGGATTTACCAATTATGAAAGTGATTGCGGAAAACCGTCAAGCGCGGTTCAATTATTTCTTGCACGACACGTTTGAAGCGGGCATTGCTTTGCAAGGTTGGGAAGTCAAGTCAGCACGCGCGGGCAACGTCACACTGACCGAAAGTTTTATCCAGTTGGAATTGGCGGCGGGCAAAATTTGGTTGAAGAACGCTTATTTTGCGCCGTACCAAAACGGAGTAGTGGCGGAACAAGACACACGCCGCAACCGTCAATTATTGTTGCACCGTGCTGAAATGGCGAAGATTGCCAAGGCTTGTACGGTGAAAGGCAACACTTGTGTGCCGTTAAAAATTTATTGGACAACCAAAGGTTTGTTGAAAATCAGCATTGCGGTCGCGACGGGTAAAAACGTGGTTGACAAAAAACAAACTTTGAAAGAACGCGACCTCGCCCGCGAAGCCGCACGCACTTTGGCGGGGCGGTAAGTATTATTGAATTTCAGCATCGAGTTCGGCAAATTCTTTGGTGTTAAAAAATTCAATTAAACTAATGTCCAATCCGTCGCAAATCATTTTTAATGTCACAATCCCCGGGTTGATACTTTTCCCGTACAAGATGTTTTTAATGGTCGATGGGGAAACACCTGACTCCATGGCTAATTTATGAATGGAAATTTTCTTCGCTTCGCACAAATTCAGCAAGCGGTTTTTTACCATGTGATAAGTGTCCATCTCTAAATCCATAAAAGTTATCTTCCTTATTATAGGTAACTTCCATTGACAGTATGGGCTATATATGATACAAAATAGACTATAAATAGACCACTGTGGAAAAGGAGGCACGGGGGCAAAAAAATATCAATTATTGAACAAAGGAGGAAAAAATCGAGCAATAATATTTTATTTATATAAGCAAAATCACTAAAAAAATTAAAAATCAAAGGAGAAAAATTTTTATGGTTAATTTATTGTTAAGTACTAGTAGTCCGTTGGGTATGTTAGTTACATTTGTGATTGGTTTCTTTATTTTGGTATTGCCGGGTATCCTAGTCGAAAAGAAGAAACAAGAGCGATTGAGACAGGAAAGCATAATGCGAAATTTTGACAATGTGAATGGAGATAGCAGCCAAAGCCAATTTGATAATATAGAAAAAGTAATCAACACTCAGAGTTTAGAAATATCTGAAGACGATGATGATGGGGGCGAACCCGAAGAAAAGGAGATAAATAATATGAACCCAATCCAACTATTGGGACAAGGAAAACGTTTTATTGGAAGTGACTATAAAACTGAATTATCCAGTTTAGTGAGAAATGGTATTTGTGTGATCTTGCAGCCGATCGCAAACAGCGAAGGTGACAATGCCATTATTTATATTGGTACACATCGTACGAATGGTCGGTTACATAAAAGATTAAACCAACATTTTAATGGTGATCGTGATGGTAGTGCTTTTCGCAGAAGTCTTGGAATTAAAGCCGGTTTATGGCAGGAAAATGAACTTGATGCTTATATCAGTCAACAAAAAATCAGTTTTATTGTGATTGAAGTTGATGACGATGCACAGCGTCAAGAGTTGTGCGAACATTTAATTGCTGAAATTGCCCAAATGCCCATGTATCGAAATTGTTTATTAAATGAAAATCATGTGGGTGGTCGTACCTTGACCCCAAGCGATATCGAATTGATTCAACATGGTTTAGTTAGAAAATAAAATCAAAACAAACAAAAAGGAGAAAAATTTTATGGAAAAACTGACCATGGAAGAAATTGATAAAAAACTTGAAAATTTACGTAAAGACCGCTTGGATGATGAAAGTTATTTCATTAACAAGAAGAAAAGGCGACCTAGGGCAATGTGTTATTTTATGCCTTTTGGGTCAAGGCCTGTAAAAACTTACGAAGTAAAATTAATCTGTTCAGGTTGTAAATATACGTATGATGCGTATCCGGACGAAAATCCCGATAAAAAGAAGATTAATTATATAAAGGTAGTTCCATTGTCTGATTCAAGGTTATTTTCACTGTTAAATTTCGATGATAGTTTAATCATGAATGGCGAAGATGAAGTTGCTAAATTGAAAAAAAATTATTCTGAAAAGGAAAATTATGTGACCGCATTTCGCACCTATGGGATGGATGCTAAACTTAAATGGTATTGTCCTGAGTGTGCTACTGAAAGCAGCAGAAGAGACTCCAATTATGCTTGGTTTGATAAGACGGGGTATTTCTGTTTGGTGTTAGAAACTGAAGACAGAATCTGTTCAAATACAATCCCGAGAGTATTATGTAATCAAATTAAGGATTCAGCTATTCTTGATAGTCGAGAAGAAATGAACGCTTTGACTGCTACCCAACTGGAATACAAGATCGCATTAGATTTTTTAAGAAATTCGCAAATCAAATATGCGGATTATAATCAAATTTTTGCACAAGAGGCGGAAGAAAACTCGCGTATCCCTAGTGACCGTTTAGGGTTAATAAAAATTAAGGTTGACAAAGCCTTATCAAAAATCTTAGGTGTAAAAATTGATTATGATGCTAATGAGATGATGAAGACTTATCGGGTAATTAACGATTCAAGTAAGAAGCAGGGAATTGATTTGCTTGATGAAATTGAAACAATGGTCAGTCGTCGCCATCGGAGTGAATATGATTAAACTTCCGCAGGCTTGCTTGGCAGAATTGACCAGTGTTTGCAATCACCAATGTATTTTCTGTTATTGTCCGTGGGAAAACGATAAAAACTATGTGTTAAAGGAAATGCCCACAGCGGAGTGGTGTGCCATTTTGGACAAGTTGAAAACCTTTGGAGTAGAACAAGTCACGTTTACGGGTGGGGAAGCCACCACCCGTAAAGACTTGTTTGGAATTATTGAACACGCACATGAGTTGGGTTATGAAATTGGCTTGATTTCAAATGGTAAGTTGATTGATAGTAATTTTTTACAAAAATTGAAACCGTACAATGTGTTGTTGAGTATCAGTGTTCCTGGTATTGAAACTTATGCTGATACTACCAAGAACGACGGGATTGAACATACGTTGAAATTATTTGAACAGTGTAAAGAGTTAGGCATTGAAACGTGTGCCAATATTACTGTTACTAAAAAAAACTTGGGCGAGTTGTACGAAAACATTGCGTTGCCGATAATTCATGGTGCGGGCTATGTTTTGTTAAACCGCTTTTTGCCAGGTGGTCGTGGTATGCAAAATCAAGAGTTTTTACTTTCAATTGATGAAATCAACCAAATGATGGATACCGCCGAAACTGTTCTAAGTAAGGTAGAAATCAATGGTCATGTTGGTACGGAATTGCCATATTGCATGATTAAAGACCCGAACAAATACCGGTATTTAGAGGTGGCATCGCTTTGTTCTGCAGGGAAGGGGTTCTTTGCGATTGACCCTAGCGGTAACATCAAAGTCTGCAACCACAGTCCGCAAGTTTGTTGCCATTGGACACAAATTGAAAACTTAGGAAGTAATCCATATTGGCAAAACTTTATCCAATCAAATTACATTCCGTCTATGTGTCAAGGCTGTGAACATTTGGGAATTAAATGTGATGGTGGCTGCCGTGAAGCCGCTCATGTAGCAAATGGGGCAATCAATCAACAAGACCCGTGTTTCAACCAATAATTAAATTTTTTTGCGTAAATTCCCCCGTCAAATTGGCGGGGGTTTTTGGTGGCGGAAATTGTCAAAAGATTGGCGGGGCGGAGTGGCAAAAATCAGAAAAATCATTGCAAAAAAGATTGTGTTGTGTATATAATAGGTAGATGGATGGATTAGATCAAATTGCGCCAATTTTGGCGTCGGTAATGTTCGGGCTCTTTGCCGTGTTCGTAGTGTTTGGCATGCTGTTCGGTATGGGACGCGGTTTGAAACGCAGTGCGTTGCGTTTGGTGATTTTTGTTTCGTTATTGTTGGTGGCGTTCTTCGCAACACCGTTTGTGATTAAGTCGGGTGTTAACCTAAACATGACCATTAACGGGATGACGCCAGCACAGTGGGTTGACGATTTGAGTAACCGCTTGGTCGAATTTATGCAAGACCAATTCGGTAATTACGTGACTCCGTTCCAAGATTATATTAAAGATTACGCGATTGGCATTGTTTTGGCACTTTTCAATTTAGTGTTGTTTATTGCTTTGTACCTTGCCGTGAAAGTAATTTCTTGGATTATCTATGCGATTGTGGCTCATTTCGCTGCGCCCAAACGCAACCGCGATGGCAAAAAAAATCCGAAACACGTGTGGTGGGGTTTATTGGTTGGTGCGTTGCAAGGTGTGATTTTGTTTGTTTTATTCATGTTGCCGTTGAATGGTGTGATTGGGGTGGTTAACCAAGCCGCCAATTACCAAGCTTTACAAGCCCAAGATTCCTCGAACGAACCCGCACCGCAAGCTTACCAATCATCATGGAGCAGTGACGACGATGACTACTATTATGATCAAAACGACATCGCGAGTGATGACAGTGATGCGGATGTTGTGACGGTTTTGAAAAAAGTGGATAGCGCGTTGTCGGGGTACAATATGATGATGCGTTATACGGGCTTGCAATTTTTATCGAACAAAGCTTTTGAATACCAATTGACCGTCCGCATGGACGACAAGAGCGAAATCAACTTGGTGCATGACATCAATGCCGGTTTGGAATTGTACATGGATGCGGAAGCATTCTCCAAAGTGGTCGAAAAAATTCAAAAAGCCGTGGACGAAAAAGATTTGTCAAAAATCACCAAACAAGACTTCCAAGTTTTACGCAGTTTCGTTGGCAAGGCTTTTGATTTACAAATCTTGAAAGTGGCTGACCGTTTGTTGACGGACTTGGACACGATTTTCAATACTCCGTTCGGTGACGACGAAACCTATTTGGACGGTACTAACATTTACGCGGACAGTATTTATGGGGTATTGATCAAACAAAACACCACGGAACGCGAAATTCCGTACACCGCGGCAGAAGGTGAAACTGTGCCGACCAATTACGCTCAATATGCGAAAGGTTTACGCGCGATGGTGAATTACGTCGCGGAACAAAAATTGAATTTGGTCAAGAACGACATTTTGAGCATTTTCGATGTGATTGAAACCGTGAGTACGTACAAAATTACTTACGAAGGTTTAGCTGAACCCAAAACCGTGACCGACATTTTGTCACAAGATAACGTGGAAACGCGTGATTATTGCAATGTGATTACGGCAAAATTGGCAGTTGACCAAGACAAATACAAAGCCGGCACACCATTACTTGACGTGTTGGGTGACCGCATGGGCAAATTCTCTATCGTACAAATGATGGGCTTGACCGATGTGGACAACTTGATTACGTACGGCAAAATGTTTGAAAATGAATCCGAAGCAAGTTTGCAAAATTTCTTGTATGATTTCGTGCCGTTGTTCTTTGGTGACAGTGCGTTTACGAAAACCAATGACCAAAACGAAACGGTGGACGGCAACTGGAAAAAATTGGGCAACGTGGTGATGGAAGTTGCGGGTGCGTTCCGTGACTACTGCACGATTGATAAAGACATTGCCGCGATTAAAGACCGCTTGATGAGTGAAGATGCGAACTTGTCCCCGGACAGTGCGCAAATCCAAGCCGTATTGGAATATCTGGGTAACTTGGTGATGACCCAAGATTACTACGATGCCCACAAAGACGACTTCGGTGGAAAAACTTATGACCAAGTCAAATTCCAAAAAGTGGACAACTTGGTGGATGCGGTTTACGACGCCGTCAACACCTTTGAACCAGTCAAAAATTTCTTGATTGACCGTTTGCGCGAAATGCAAGACGATAACAGTTACACGGAAACCTTGGTGACCATGTTGCAAAGCGACAAAGCCAACTGGTACAGCACTTTGCACGGCATTGTGAAAGCCGCCAACATGTTGAACAACGATTCGGCTTTGGGCAATTTGTTGAACGTGGTGAAAGGTGGCAAAGAATTGACCGCCGAAGAGATGACCGCTAAATTCTTGGATACGGTCACCAAATTGGACGGTAACGACGTTGGTGAAATTGTGTACACCATGATGACTATTCCTGATGTTGGTGCCACCGTGCAAAAAACTTTGACCGATGTGTTAGACCAAATTCCAACCGACGATACGGAAATCTATACCCAAATCTTCGGGGCAACCGATGCTCCCGCGGTGCAAGAAAAAGTGTTGGCATTGCAATCTTATTTGGAAAACTTCGACAGTGCTAATGCTACTGCGGAAAAAGAAGACGAATTGAAAACCATTATTGGTGATTTGTGGGATATGGTGGAAGAAAACCAAAACATTAAAGATTACATTGCACAAATGCAACAAGGTAGTGCGGAATAAGCCAAGGGTAACGCAATGTTAGATTTACTGCAAACCGGAGACAGTTTTTACGAAACCATTGCGTTACTCGCGTTTTACGTGATTGCGGTGTTGTCCGCGTTGATTTTGCACGAAGTTGCCCGTGGTTTGGTGGCTTGGTGGTGCGGTGACCCGTCCGCAAAGTTTGCGGGGCGGTTGAGTCTGAACCCCGCCAAACATTTGGACGCGTGGGGAACAATTTGTTTCTTGTTATTCGGGTTCGGGTGGTCAGTCCCCATTCCGATCAATCCCAACAATTTCAAACACTATAAACGTGGTTGTTTGGTGGTGTCGATTGCGGGAATTGTGGCTAATTTACTGGTGGCATTCGTGGCTTCGTTCTTTTACGTCTTGTTGGCGGGGAAGTCGGTGTGGGAAAATTTGTTTATCTACATCATGCTGTTTAACATCGTGATTGCAACTTTCCACATTTTGCCGATTGCACCGTTGGACGGATTCCAGTTGGTGGAAACTTTGGCACCGAACAGCAGTTATGTGCGTTTCATGCGTGAACACCGTTTTTTGGCATTGATTATCTTGTTGGTCGTGATTTATTTCACCAACGTGTTGTGGTACATGCAAAATTGGTTGTGCGGGTTATTCCTTGACTTTTGGCATTTATTTCTATAAGATTGATTTTAGATGGGGATGATTCAACGTGCCAATGAAGATGTGAAAGTGCATCTGACCGATTTTGACGGACCGATTGATTTGTTGTTGCAGTTGGTACGGGAACACAAACTGGACATTAAAACGGTGCGCTTGGGGGAAATGACCGCCCAGTATCTGGAATATTTAACCGAATTGCCGACCTTGGATTTGGACTTGGCAAGCGAGTTTATCGAAGTGGGGGCAATTTTGGTGGAAATCAAAAGCAAACAAATTTTGCCCCGTCCCGAAGAAGAAAAGCCCGCAGAGATTGACGAAGAAGAGCAGTTACGTCAACGTTTGGAAGAATACGCGTTATTCAAAGAAGCCAGTGAAAAATTGAAGACCATGGACGACGTGGGGCGTTACTACCGTGCGCCCGCGGTTTTGAAAGTGAATACCAGTTGGAAATTGGACGGGGTGACCTTTGACGATTTGACCAATGCGTTCACCGCGATTTTGGCACGGGTCGGTGAAAACAGCGTCAAAGTGGAAAAGACCACAATAAAACTTGACAGATTTACCGTAGCCGATAAAATTAAAGATGTAGTGGGTCGGTTGAAAACGGTCAACCATTTACGGTTCAGCCAGTTGTTCGATGCCGACATCACACGCAGCGAAGTCATTAACACGTTTTTGGCAGTCTTGGAATTGTTGAAACGCCAGTTGGTGGCTTGCCGACAAGACCAGGCATTCGGAGAAATCGAAATTGTGAAAGGAGGTTCATTTGGCGACGGAAATTTTGACCTTACCGACAGCGAATTCGGCGCGTAAGACGCAAAGCAACCGTGCGGCTGACCCTGCACCCAGTAATCGCGTGCAAGAGTTGGCTCACCAGATGACGGCAATTTTGTTTGCTTGCGGCGAAGGGTTATCGGTGGAAATCTTTTGCCAAAAATTGGGCGTATCCAAACACGAAGCCGAAACCGCGTTGGAGTTTGTCCGCGGACAATTCAGCGGTGACAGCGGCATTCATTTAATTAAATATCGTAATAACTATCAATTCTGCACGAACCCGGCTTACGAAAATGAAGTGGGGTTGGTGTTGAATCCGTTACGCGAACGCAATTTGACCAAAGCGGCTTTGGAAACTTTGGCGGTGATTGCGTACAAACAACCCGTCACGCGTTTGGAAATTGACCAAATCCGCGGGGTGGGCAGTGATTACGCGATTCAAATTTTAACGCAAAGTAATTTAGTGGAAATCGTGGGCAGGAAAGAAGTGTTGGGTCGTCCGTTGTTATACGGTACAACCGATAATTTCTTGAAACGCTTTGGTTTGGACGACATCAAGAATTTGCCAAGTTACGAAGACTTATTAGAAAAAATCAAATTGATTCACTCGCAAGAATCCAACGTAGTGGATTTGTACGACAGCAACCGCCAAGCGTAATTTTTGCACAGGGGTAGAATTTGATTGGCGATTTGCCGTTTTTCATATATAATATGTGGTGTGATTAAAAGGAGATCATAAAAAAATGAAAATTGAAAAAATTGTTGCCAGTGAAATTTTAGACAGTCGTGGAAACCCGACCGTGACGGTGTGGGTCAATGGACACCAAGCCAGCGTGCCGAGTGGGGCTTCGACGGGTGAATGGGAAGCCGTGGAATTGCGCGACGGAGATAAAAAACGCTTTAATGGTAAAGGCGTCTTGAAAGCGGTGGAAAACGTCAACAAAGTCATTGCTCCGGAATTTATCGGTAAAGACGTTAATGAACAAGTTAAGATTGACCGCGAAATGTGCCATTTGGACGGTACCAACAACAAAGGTAAATTGGGTGCTAACGCAATTTTGGGTGTTTCGTGTGCTTGCGCATATGCAGCAGCCGCGGACAAAGGTCAAGAACCCTATGAATACATTGCCGAACTTTACGAACAAGTGGGTGGCAAACGCGCACCGTTAACCAAAGGCAAAGCACCTGTGGTTAACACCGTGCCTAGTTTCAACATCATTAACGGTGGTGCACACGCGGACAGCGGCATTGATTGCCAAGAATTTATGATTCAACCGATTAGCGGTAAAACTTTCGCTGACAAAGTGCGTATAGCTTCCGAAATTACGGCTGCCTTGAAAAAGATTTTGTCGGAAAAAGGTTTGGTGACGGCGGTTGGTGACGAAGGTGGTTTTGCACCACGTTTGAGCAACGAAAGCCCCATTGCGGGTGCAATTGAATTGATTGAAGCGGCCATCACCAAAGCCGGT
>CAZXAV010000023.1:0-6116 GCA_964638195.1 uncultured Prevotella sp.
TGGTGCCCAGGATCGGACTTGAACCGATATGGAGTTTCCCCCGAGGGATTTTAAGTCCCTTGCGTCTGCCGATTTCGCCACCTGGGCGTATGGGTATTGTAGCACCTGCCGTGAAAAAAGACAAGATAATTTGCACATAATAAAAATGAACAAGTTGCCGAAAATCAAATAATATGGAATAATCAAAACATGAAACAAACCGAAGATTTTACCACCTTAGACCGCTATTTCCGCGCCGCCAACTATTTGTCCGCCGCACAACTGTATTTGTGTGATAACCCAATTTTGGAACGTCCGTTGACCCGTACCGACATCAAAGCCCGCATTTTGGGACACTGGGGTACGGTCGTCGGACAAAACTTTGTTTACACCCACCTCAGCCGTGCGATTAAAAAATTCGACCAATCCATGGTTTTGATTTCTGGTCCGGGACACGGCGGTAACTTTTTCATTGCGAACGCGTATTTGGAAGGCACGTACAGCGAAGTCTACCCCGCTTACACCCGTGATAAAAACGGCATCAAAAAATTGTGCCAAGCCTTTTCCTTCCCCGGCGGCGTGTCATCCCACGTCGCACCGCAAATTCCCGGCAGCATGCACGAAGGCGGCGAACTGGGCTATTCGTTAGCCCACGGATTCGGTGCGGTACTGGATCACCCCGACTTAGTGGCGGCGGTCATCGTCGGTGATGGTGAAGCCGAAACGGGCGCACTGTCCGCCAGTTGGTGGGGGGCTAAATTTTTGAATCCACAAACGGACGGTAATGTCTTGCCCATTTTGCATTTGAACGGTTACAAGATTGCGAACCCGACCTTGCTGGCGCGCATATCACCCGAACAACGTCAACAGTTCTTTGCAGGTTTAGGTTACGAAGCAATCGAAGTTGTCGTGGGTCGCAACCCGTCAGACATCATGCAAGACCACCAAGCCATGGCAAACGCGATTGATTACTGTTTGCAATGCTTCCGTGCGAAAAACGGCAAGCACCCCATGATTATCTTAAATTCGCCCAAGGGTTGGACGGGACCCGTAACCGTGGACGGCAAGACCGTCGCGGGGACGTTTAACTCCCACCAAGTGCCGATTGACATGAGCCAACCCCACCACACCCAACTGGTCAACGATTGGTTGCAATCTTACCGCCCCGCCGAACTGTTCAACGCGGACGGCAGTTTGCAAGCCGACATTGCGGCGTTCTGCCCCACGGGTAACCGCCGTTTGTCCGCGAATCCCTTGACCCACGGTGGTGTCAAATACAGTCCGTTAAAATTACCCAACTTGAAACAATTCTTTGTGCCGACCACCGCACTGGCACAAGACATGAACGTCTTGTCCCAATACGTGGCGGCGATTATGCAACAAAACCCCACCGCGTTCCGCTTCTTTACCCCCGACGAAGCCAAATCTAACCGCATTTACGCACCGTTCCAAATCACCAACCGCGCATGGCAAGCCGCCCGTTATCCGTACGACGACGGACTCAGCCCCGACGGTCGCATTATCGACAGCATTTTATCCGAACACGTTTGCGAAGGCATGTTGGAAGGTTACAACTTAACGGGTCGTCACGGTTTCTTTGCCACTTACGAAGCTTTTGGGCACGTGGTCGACAGTATGCTAAACCAACACGCGAAATGGTTGAAACAAGTCCGCACCATGCCTTGGCGCACCACTTTACCGTGCTTGAATTTGATCGTGACCAGCCACACTTGGCAACAAGACCACAACGGTTACAGCCACCAAGACACGGGTATGGCAACCCACTTGTTGGACAAAGACCCGAACGTTGTGCGTTGTTATTTCCCCGCCGATGCGAATACCTTGTTGGCGGTGTTTGAACGTTGCATGCAAGACACCAACAAAATCAATTTGATTACCGCTTCCAAACACCCGACCCGTCAATGGCGCACGGGTGCACAAGCCCTTGCCGACGTCAAAGCGGGTATCAGCATTTGGCAAGACGTTGCCGACCCCGACGTTGTTTTGGCTTGTATGGGTGACACCCCGACCGTGGAATGTTTAGCAGCCTTAAAAATTTTGCAAACGCAGTTACCACAACTTAAAGTCCGTTTCGTCAACGTGATTGACGCGGGCAAATTGGGTGGTCGCGACGACAGTTTAACCGCCGCGGAATACGCACGCATTTTCACGAACGACAAGCCCGTAGTCTTCGTAACGCACACTTACCGCAATTTGATTAAAGCCTTGACCGCGGATCGTCCGAACAACCACCGCTACACCATTAAAGGCTACTGCGAAAATGGCGCAATTACGACGGGCTTTGACATGCGTGTGTTAAACGAAATTGACCGTTTCCATTTGGTTAAAGATGTCCTTGCCGCCACCACCCCCAACCCGACCTTGGCGGCAGCAATGGATGCCCAATTGCAACAACACCGTGCTTACATTTTGCAATACGGTGTTGACCCCGACTGGGTAATCAATTTCTAAATACAACCAATCATCCGTATTAAAAAACACCGCGGCATTCCACGGTGTTTATTTTTGGTGCGTTGTTGGTGGCTTATTTCTTTTTGGGACTGGGCATGGTCAAACCAATGAAACTGACCAAAATCAACACAATCACATTGTGCATAGCCAAGAAGAACAAATAGATTTGGCTTACCAAGGCATCAAAATTAAAGTTTTTGAAGACCGCCGCGAAGCCACTCCAATCATATTTCATGCACAGACAAACCATCACAAAGACGGATGCCGCCAAGACCAAGAACGAAACAATTTTACGTAAAATGTTCATTTTATTTCCCCTCCTTTAGTTATCGACAATTTGCGACATAATTATAACAACAGAAAAGGGATTTGTCTATCCCTTTTTTATGGTTTGCCGCCCGTTCATCAACATGGTTATGACATCGCAATTTGATTATTTGTTATCATTACCCGGGAATTCGACAAAGTTTTCTGGGTTGACTGCTTTACCATTTTGGTATGCCGTCAAGCGGACGTGTGGCATATCGAACACTTCGTAATTAGCAGTATTCCCCACCGTACCAATTTGGTCACCGCTCTTCACTTCGTCCCCCACTTGAACGGTAATGGTATCCAAACTGCTGTACACGGTTTCAATTCCGTCTTTGTGTTGGATGCGCACCAGTTTACCCGTGCTGGCGTCACCGCTTTCAATTACCGAAGTCACTTTACCGTCGTAGCAAGCCACCACGTTGGTTCCGGCATCGGCGCCGATGGTGTAGCCCAAGTCATATTCGTACCATTTGGTTGTGTTGTTGTATTGCACCATGTCGAAGTCCGCCGCTTTCAAAATGGTACCTGCCTTATCCACGGGCATGACCCATGATGCGGTAATGACCGGAGCCGGTGTCGACGGTCCACCCACCAACCCGCTGTCTTCGGTTGAATCGCGTCCGACAAAACTTAACGCGATAAACGTCGTTGTCAAGCCTAACATCAGCACCACCAACAAGGTGCTAATTGCAATGGCATTGCGACGCGCTTTTTCCATTTGTGTTGCTGTGCGAATGTCCATTTCTTTACCCCCTTGCCTTGATTTTTGACCAGCGCACAAAGTTTTATACATCAACCAAAAACAAATTTAGCGTTCAATAAAAGTCGCACAATCGGCTTGATTTTTGTCTTCGTTATCCACCACTGCAATGCCATTGGCGGCACAGCGGCAATTATGGTTATACAAGCATGCCCCCGCGGTACACCTTAACGGTACATTGTTCGGTGCGGTCGGAGCTAACTCGGAAGCCAACTCCACCGCGGTTTTATCTTGGTCCTTTTGGTAAGTTTCACAGTTCGCACCACGGCAAACCCGCACTTCCCGCGCGTGGCAAGTACCCGCATGGTTGAACTTACAATTGATTTTACGACAGCGAATATTCATTATGAGATTATTATTTCTTATATTAAAATAAAGTATGCAAATTTATTTAATCAAAGATTTGAAAGGACACGGCAAAGCGGGCGAAATCGTCAATTTGAATGACGGTTACGCGAAGAACTTTGTCATTAAAAACAAAATTGGTAAGGCGGTTGACAACGCGGTTTTAAGTGACATGAAAGCCAAAGCCGACAGTCAAGCCTACAAAACCCAAACCGAGATTGCGGCAATCCAAGCCCAAATTGCCCAATTAAAACAAACCCCAGTGACCTTACATTGCAAAGTCGGTGCGAACCAAAAACTGTTCGGCAGTATCACTGCCACCGAAATTACCGACGCGTTAGCCAAGCAAGGGATTACCGTGGACAAACGTTTGGTTGTCATTCAAGAACCAATTAAAGCCACTGGTACATATCATGTAACTGTTAAGTACAATCATCAGTTAACGGGCACAGTCACCGTTCATGTGGAGGAATTGAATGCAAAATGACAAAATTTTTGTACTGGTACTGTCGTTAGAACAATACCAAAATACCACGCTCTTGTCGCAGCCGATTTGCGGTCGCAACATGGTGGATTGGGTTGCCCAAGCCACCGCACCGTTCAAAACCAAAACGGTCATGGTTTCAACCGACGATGACATCATTACTTTGTTCAAAGACCACATCACCGATGCGGCGTTTACGGTGGTCACCTACGTAGACATGCCGATGTTGACCACGGACGACATTTTGGAAGCCGTGGATTATTGCTTCCACAAGAATGTCCCCGCGGTAAAACTGCCCCGCGGTTGGGTCTTCAACACCGAATTGGTGGCACAAAGTGAAACTTTCCCGATTACCGAATTTGCGGCTGCCAACCCCGACGCGTACCAAGTGGCTTTCAACAACGCCCAAGTTGCGAAAATTCGTGCCGCTATGCAAGCACGCATTAACCAACAACACTTAAAAAATGGCGTGGTGATAATTGACCCCGACCACACTTACATTGATGCCGAAGTGCAAATTGACAAGGACGTCACCATCGAACCCAACGTGCATTTGAGCGGCAAGACCGTCATTCACAGTGGTACGACGATTTTGGACGGTTGCCGCATTGAAGATGCCGTGATTGGACAAAACAGTCAAATCGGACCCTATGCCCACTTACGTCCGAACACCAGTATCGGTAACCGTTGCCGCATTGGTAATTATGTGGAAGTCAAACGTTCCCGCATTGGTGACGGCACCAAGGTTTCCCACATGAGTTACGTCGGGGACAGCACGCTTGGTCAAAACTGTAACGTGGGTTGTGGCGTGATTTTCTGCAACTACAACGGCAAAACCAAAAGCAACTGTATCGTCGGTGACCGCAGTTTTATCGGCAGTAATTCTTGCTTAGTGGCACCCTTGCAAGTCGGTTCGGATGCCTACATTGCGGCGGGCTCGGTGATTACCGATGCCGTGCCAGCGAACGCACTCGGCATTGCCCGCGCCCGTCAAGCCATCAAAGAGCATTACGTGCGTGCATAATTTTACGTAAACGATTAACCACACCGCTTTTGGTGATGTGTAATAAACGTGCCAATTCTTCGTACGTGGCATCGGGATTTTCCACGCGTACGGCTGCGGTTTCTTGCAGTTTCGGACTGAGCGTTTGCAAAGTCCCGTCCGCCGTCATTTGCTGAATCTGGGCAATTTGCTGACTGGCGGCTTTAACTTGTTTGGCAATGTTACCCGAGTCACAGTTCGCGGCACGGTTCGCATTGTTGCGGATAATCCCCATAATGATTTTATCGCATTTGGTCAGGTCTTTGGTGGGTTCAGGCTTGTTCATTTTCTGCCTTCACAATTTGGTCCAACAAACGGGCTTTGGGACGGACAAAGGGTCGATCCAAATTCAAAATACAACTGGGGTCATAATCACACAGTTTCAAGAAGTCACCGACGCGGTCCATGCGCCCCACGTTTTCGGCTTTGTGGGCATCACTGTCAATCACGAACTTGACGCCCATGGCTGCCATGCGTTCAAAGTCCACGGGACGGAAACTGATTTTTTTGTTGTTTAATTCCATTGCCGTTCCCCGTGCAATGCAAGCTTTGGCAACTTCAATCACGTCCAAACGGAAATAACGGTTCGGGTGCGACAAGATGTCAATGTTGTTTTTTTCAATCACGTTGACCACGGCTCTGGTGTTTTTACGAATCAAACTTTTCGGCGTCCAATTCAAACCGATTTGGCGCATCGCAAACCAAAACATGTTGGGCAAATA
>CAZXAV010000023.1:6216-10809 GCA_964638195.1 uncultured Prevotella sp.
GCGTCCAATTCAAACCGATTTGGCGCATCGCAAACCAAAACATGTTGGGCAAATAATATGTGAAAAACTGCCAGAACTTTTTGGGTTGCACCGACATGTGAATCCCGCAAACCAAATAATCGTACAATTTGCGTTCGTCGTTCGTCACGTCAATGTCACCATCCATGCCGACAACATTACATTCAATGCCGTAATACGTTTTGATGCCGTACATCTTCCCCGAACGCAAAACTTGGGCTTTTGCCATCAACGTATTTTCGCGACGTTTCTTTTTGTTGTTGGCGCGGTAATGGGCGTGGTCGGTAATCCCAATTTCGGATAAACCACGTTTTTTGGCGGCTGCCACATTTTCATCAATGGTATTCATGCCATCACTGTCGAGAGTGTGCGTGTGATAATCGCCATAAACTTTCATCGCTCAATTATAACAAACCCGTGCCGTGCGGTCAATCACTAACAAAACGCGCGTACGCGGCATAGAATGCCGTATGTGTGGAATCAGTGGATTCATCAATTTTAACTACCCCAAGAAGCAAGCCAAAGCCATTTTGAACCAAATGAACCAAGCCTTGGCTCACCGCGGGGAAAACGACAACGGGACATTCGTGCATGGTCAATGTTATCTCGGTCACCAACGGTTGAGTATCATCGACATAGCCAACGGACACCAACCCATGAGTTACACCTACCGCGGCAAAACATACACCATTGTCTACAACGGCGAACTGTACAACAGTGCGGACTTGCGACAAAAACTGACGGCACGGCACATCCGCTTGCAAACGACTTGCGATACCGAATTGGTCTTGAAATCGTTTGCGTTGGACGGTGCTGCTTGCTTGAATCATTTGAACGGCATTTTTGCGTTTGCGATTTACGAAGCCCCAACCGACCGCTTGTATTTGGTGCGTGACCCGTTGGGCGTAAAACCGTTATTTTACAGTCTGCAAAACGGCAAACTGGCATTTGCGTCCGAAATCAAAGCCTTGTTCGTCCACCCCACGATTCAACCACGGGTCAACCAAGACGGACTGCGGGAACTGTTCGGGATTGGACCAGCCCGTACCCCCGGCAAAACGGTCTACACCGACATCAACGAAATTAAACCCGCCGAATACGCTTACTGGGAAAATGGTCAATTAACCACCAAAACCTATTTCAAATTAAAGAGTCGTGTTCACCGCGACAGTGCCGCCACCACGATTAAAAAAATCAAAACCATGCTGACCAACATCGTGCAAAAACAACTGGTCAGTGATGTCCGTGTCGGGTTAATGCTGAGTGGCGGCTTGGATTCCAGTGCAATTACCGCATTGGCAGCCCGCACGGGGCAATCCTTAAAAACGTTCTCGGTCGATTACGTGGGCAACGCGGACAACTTCCAGCCGACCGACTTTTCGCCGACCCGTGATAATTATTACATCGACTTGGTTGCCAACCAATACCACGCGGCGCACAGTTACAAGGTGCTGAGTTCGGCTGACCTGTGCCATACATTACGTGAAGCCTTGGTCGCACGTGATTACCCCGCCATGGCGGACATTGACAGTTCAATGTTGCTGTTTTGTCGGGCGTTAAAAGCCGACATTACGGTCTGTCTCAGTGGTGAATTTGCCGACGAAATCTTTTGCGGTTACCCATGGTTTTACCGTGCCGACACCGCCAATGCCACCACTTTCCCGTGGTCGATTGATTTAACCATGCGGGAACGGACGATTGCCAAGCATTTACGGGCGCAATTAAACATCAAAGATTTTGTGCCCCGCACTTATGCCGCCGCAGTCGCGGCAGTCCCATTGTCCCCGACCGACAGCCCCGCCGACCGCCAAATGAAAATTTACAGTTATTTGACCATGCGTTGGTTTGGGTTGAATTTGTTGGAACGCACCGACCGCATGGCAATGCGTTGTGGTTTGGAAGTCCGTGTGCCGTTTACCGACATTGATTTGGTGCAGTACGCCTACAACATTCCGTGGGCAATGAAAAATTACGGCGGTCAAGAAAAAGGCATTCTAAGGGCGGCGGTTGCGGACATTTTACCACCCGCAGTCGTCAACCGCAAAAAATGCCCGTACCCCAAAACGGTGGATCCCGTCTACAACGACTTAGTAGAACAACGGGTGCGCGGCTTGTTGGCGGACGAAGAACACCCCGTCTGGCAAATTGTGGACATGGATTACGTTGCCCAAGTCTTGAACGACACCAACCCGCACAACGCGCGCCCGTGGTTTGGACAGTTAATGCAACGACCCCAGTATCTGGCATTCATTTGCCAAATCGCGATGTGGCTGACCGAGTATCACGTGATTTTGGAGCTTTAAGCACTACTTAAACGGTAAACTTGCGACTTAGTCAAATCTTGAAACGCATCTTGGTCTAACAACGACTGGTTGGAATAAATTGAAGCATAAACACGATTGACTTCCTTTTCTACTTCCGCAATTTGGTCGTCGTCAATTCTTTCCCCCAGATAGTGCTTAAAATCAGCAGTACACCAAATTTGCCAACTGTCATTCTCCGCATCATAGCCATTAGAGCCCCAAGTGTAACCATTGATGTAACCCACACCAAGCGAAGGTGTTGGGTCAAAAATACTATGACCATAAGTCAATGATTGGTCAGTGATAATGCCGAACAAACTGCACACCGTCGGATAAATGTCCATGGTCGAAGTAAAACGATTGATGGTTGTCCCTTTCTTGGTATCCGCCATGCGTGGATTATAAACAATCAACGGACAACGGTTGCCCATTAAACTGGGGGTTTCGGTTTCAATTAACACTCCCGGATTAGCGTAATAATAATGGTCACCGAACATTACAATCGCGGTCGTTTCAATTAACAATTTACCGTCTTTACCACGCGTCGTTTTCAAATGGTCAATCAGTGCACCGAAACCTTGGTCAAAACTGTATGTGCCGGCTAAATAATTCAATGCCAATTGTCTTCTATTGGCATCGGTCGACACTAATGTGGGAAACATTGCGGTCAATTTTTCCCAGTTCTCGGGTTGTTCAATGTATGCCGTGGCTTCTGGATAGTAATCATGATAGTCATATTTCGCGTTCAACGCGTGCGTAGACACACTAATGATGTAACTGTAAAAATTTTTATCGGCTGGGGCAATTTGGTCCAAGTTTGCTTTGAACAACAATTCGTCGGGGTTCAAAGCATATTTGCTGTAACGTGGATTATCGTAAGTGGTAAAATTATTAAACTTTTGGAAACCCAAAGTCGGCTCGAACCAATTGTTACGATTGTAGCATTCACCGTCGGTGTTATGGAAAGTTTGCGTCACATAATTACTGCGGTTAAAGATATTGGCTAAGGAATGCGGTATTTTCACATCGTAATAATTACTCCACCATTCTTTACCCCAAGCGTTCATTCCCGTTTGACCAATATAATCGGTAAAGCACGTCCGTTCCATACTGTAATAGCCATTGACTTCGACACAACTTTCCCGCATGAATTGGTATAAGTTCGGCATGGTAATCGGGTTAACGGCTTCCCGTTCAAAGGTTTCCATTAACACCATAATTAAATTGTAGCCTTCCCCCAACACTTCGTCGTCGTTTAAGGCAAATTCGTTCGGGGTAAAATCTTCGGGTAATTTTAAGGCGGTAGCAATATCGGTTTTTCCGCCGCACAAATAAATTAAATTATCCAAATAATAACTGTAACTGCCGAACGTACGCAACGTTGACACACGGTTCGCAAAAGTGTCATACAAAAATTTGGAGTTACTCAAATTGTTAAAATAATGTTCACTGCCTTCTTGATAATTGGGCAAAGTGCTGTACGATAACGTGTAACCAAAAAAGCTGACAAATGCCATCGCGCAACACAGTAATGCATGCTTATTCGTATAACGGTAGCCACGTGGAACACGGCAGAACCACATAATCAACACCACGGCGGCAATGTACACAATCACCAACAAAATAATCGGCACTAAAAACCACAAATCCAAAACCACGGCTTCGGCATTGTTGAATGCCATCCCCAACGACATCAACGTTTCCAAAGAAAAAATTTCGGTGCAAGTCGTATAGGCAATAATGTTGGCAATTGTGGTTGTCACTTGCCACCCTAGCAACAGCGAACACAGCACGGTTTGCAACCACTTGTAACGAATTAAACTAATCAAAGCGGCAATGATTAGAATGAGTGACAAACTGAAAATGTATGCCGACGGGAAACCCCAGTGCATATTGCTATACATGATTACATCCAAAAGAATGGCGCTGATGACAAATAACGCAGGAATATAGAGGTAACTGACACGTTTATAACAAGGTACATAATGCGTGCCATACAAGCCATATTTCATTAAAACGATTATAATCTTTTCGGGCAATTTTTGTCAACCGACAACAGATTTATTCCGCATAGCCGTGCGGATTTTGCGAGTAGAAACGCCACAAATCACGTGCCATCGCGTCCAAGTCGTACTGTGCGTGCCAAGCCAAATCTTGTTCGGCACGGCGGGGGTCAGCATAACACGCCGCCACATCACCCGCCCGACGGGGTTTGATTTGGTACGGAATTTCATGCCCCGCGGCACGTTCAAACGCGTGTAACACATCCAAC
>CAZXAV010000024.1:0-10307 GCA_964638195.1 uncultured Prevotella sp.
AGAACGCAAGAAATACGGCTTGAAGAAAGCACGCCGTGCGCCGCAATTCTCGAAAAGATAACTTGCTATCTGCTTGGGATTTAGGTATAATATTTTGTGCCTATTGAAATTGTAGCGGATTTTAATCATGATAATCTAAGACTGTATAAACGTGGTCTTGGTATTATTTTTAATGAAGAAATTGACGACAATCTGAAAAAGAAAATTAAAAAAGTCCTGACCGACCAAGAACAAAAGAAAATTGCTGTTGTTGGCGCAGCGGGTGAAACCGAAGAACGTGTTGCGTGTGAGAAAGCAATTTTGTATGATGCGGGCTTTTCTGATTTGGTTTATATCCAACCAACCGTTGCGTTGGCGGCGTATTTTGGTTATCCGTTTACCGAACAAGTTCCCGTGATGTCGGTTGTAATTGGTGAAACCGCGACGGACTTAGCCATCATTGTCGGTGACAAGATTTTGTACAGTGGGATTCTTGATGTGGGTGTTGATGCGTGCATTGATGCGATTATTGATTTGGTCGCACAAAAATTTCATGTCGACATCAGTTACGAAACCGCCCAAGGCATTTATCACGATGTGGCATCATTGTTAAAAAACGATACGCGCTTTGCTAAATTCCCCGATTTCATTTTGAAAGCGGAACAAGTGCGTGAAGCCATCTATCCGCTTTATGCCCAAATTATTGGTGCGATTAACCATTTGTTACCCCAAGCCAGTGCCGAAGTGATGACACAAATCATCAATACTGGTGTGGTGTTCGGTGGCTGTGGTGCGGAAATTCGCGGCTTGACGGAAGCCGTTTATTGGAGTTTACAACTGCAAACTATGATTGCGGCGGAAGAAGAGAATGCCACTTTGTTGGGTGCGGGGGCATTACTGGATAACCCACAATTATTTCTAAAATTATCGCATGACGCATAAATTTGACTGTGCGCTTATTGATTCATCCCTTGTTTGTTTTGGCGGCGGCAGTCGCCATTATTTTTGCGGCTACCGATTTTTTTATTGCTTTGACCATTGCTGTAATTTTGCATGAATTGGCACATGCTGTTGCCGCCAAAAGTTTGGGGGCGGTAGTCTCACGAGTCACTTTAACACCATTCGGTGGTGCATTAAATTTGCAAACCAGAATCTTAACGCCACGGCAGAAATGTTTAATTTATTTGGCGGGTCCGCTTGCCAGTTTGCTGTTTAGCCTGCTGTTTGGCGTCATGGTTTGGCTTTTCCCGATGATTTTTAATTATTTGGAATATTTGGTCGCCGCCAACTTCTTGGTTGGTGTGATGAATCTGTTGCCGATTTATCCGTTGGATGGCGGTAAGATTTTATCACAGTATTTGCCGCCAAAAATCATTTTGATTTGGTCGGACATTGTGTTCGGCGGCGTTTTAATTTGGGCGTTAATTACGTTCCATTGGTGGTGGATTTTCTTTGCGGTGATTGTGTTACTGCAAATCAATTGGGAATTTAAGCAGACCTTATATTTCGATAAATTCAGTTACAGCGGTAAACCTAAGAGCGGAAAATTTGTCCGCTGTGCTGTGTTGTCGTCCATGTCTTTGTGGGCGGTGTACCGCATGATTGATACCAAACGCCCAACCGAATTTGTCGTTACCGACCATCACAATTCCATTTTCTATGAAAGTGATTTAGAACAGTGGTTGATTGATTGTCCGTTGGATACCGCATTGGCACATTGTTTGCAAAAATGCAATGATGCAAATTTCTAAAAAGAATTTCTTGTAGACTCTTTATTTTCGGATACGAACGTTGTATACTCCATTTGAAGGGGTAATCAATGGCGGAAAGAATTGATTGGACGAAATATTTAGTACCACGAACAATCACGAATGAGATACCTGAGTTGGATTCAAAAACTTTGAATACCACAGATTTTGTGACGATTCCTTCCAAAGAAGAATTTTACGATAAAAACAATCACCGATTGTTCAGTATCAAAAAACCAACCGATTTTGCTAGCGGTGAGAGCAGAGGCTTAGGTAATAATGGCAAGTATTGGCTGCGTAATATGTTAATGCGTGCCGATGGTCCCGAAGTAGACATGGCAACTGGTGTTTCCAAGGATATTGGGTTGGCACCAAGTATCAGCCTAAAATTGCAGGAAGGATACACGTTAAAGCAGTTAGCCCAACAACTGGGATTGACCAAGCAAAAGATTGGCTTTGGAAAAGGTCGTTACCAAGTTAGTTTGGGGGAATATCCCAAAAGCCGTGTTCAACCTGATTCGGATTTAAGTCAAGAACTGTTTACACGGTACACTGACAAAGAAGAAGATGATGATTTCCATTGTACCGGAAAATTATATTCTGTTGCTACCATGCAATTCGTAAACCTTTGTAGTGAAGTTTGTCTCTTTGACAAACATTATCCCGAGTTTGAATATCGCGGTGAAAGGTATGTATATGCTAATCATGGAAAAGATAATGTTTGTTGGTATAAAGTCGAACCGCTTACTTGGTGGGTGCGGAATTTTGACGAAGTTGCCAGTGGCAAAGCCAAACAAATTGATTTAGATTGTAGCGAAATCATTATTGGTGATATTCCTTTTCACACGGGTTGGAGTGCCGATTATGCTGAAATGTGGCAAAATTCGTTAGTGCGGGCTTTTTTGAATAGTGCGGATTCGCGTCAGTTAGATGGTAACCCGGATTATCGCGTGGCTGGATCAGAATGGGATTTTACCCAATGTGGTTTCTTACAGCAAGCCTTGAATCTGACACGTGAGCCAACGCGTGTGTATACCATCCCTGCGGAAGGGTCAGTCATTGGAAACCATGCTTTTTCTGGCTGCCGTGGACTTGAAAAGATTTTTATCCCAGATGATGCGGTATTTGGATATGAACCATTTGAAGGTTGTGAACAAACACAGTTTTGGTTTGGAGTGAACCAAGATGTTGAAAATTTGTATGGCAAGTTTCCCGTGCGACCGAAATATCTTTACGTTCCCAAAACTACGGACGGAAAGTGGCTGGTATTTTCGCCTTATGCCGATGCCAGTTTAAGCCAAGACTACCGCGAAATTAAACTGCCAACAAGTTTTCAAAGGGATGTGATTGATAATTTTTTTAATGCGAACTACCGCCAAAATTTTATTCAGTTACACAATTGGAAAGAAAACCAGCAAATTAAATTTATTCCGCCCGAATTTATGTTGAAACTTTTCCCGTCTGGCACAATGAAAAATTACTTTGTCAATAACAACCACAAGCGTTGGGCAGAGTTGGTAAAAAGTGTCCATTTTGATTGTTTGAATGATTCCCGTAAAACCAATTCATTAACCGACTTAATGAAGATTTATTATGCCATCGGCGGATTTTCGGAGTACCAAGGTGAACGGGATAAGGCTTTTGATTATGTTGTTCAGCATATTGCCAATTTGGCACATATTGCAAAAAAATATGAGCAATTTGAAATTTATAACCCTGTGTCAGAAATCACACTTAGTACTGCCGACATGAGTGCACAGCAACTTGCCGACTTGGTCGCTGACGAAATTCATCAGCGCTTTTCTCGCTTGGTATTAAATGGACCGCATAACCCGATCTTTGCTAAGTTTTTGATGAAATATTACCATGACGATCCCGATTTTATGGCGTTTTTTGATTCTCACGGCAAAGCACAAGATTACCTTTGTACTGCCCATAATTCTTTCGACCAAATCTTGAAAAATTATCCCAACCGTGTCGTGAGCGGTAATACGGAAAGAAATTTATTAACACCGAAGTTTGTCGCAGAACATTGCAATATCGTTGAGTACGAAGACATTGACGAAGGCAATCAAGACTTAGCCGCAACCGTGGGAGAGTATGGTTACACCCAAGAACAATTTGACGAAATCCAAAAAATTTATAACCAAGCCAAAAGACATAAGGACAATTACGTGATTCGTGCCGATCGTTCGTTGGAAGAAAAGTGTTTCATTTCGCGTACTGCAAAAAGACGACCCGCTAGGGTTCGTGATTGGTGATATTACGAATTGCTGTCAGCACATTGATGGGGCGGGTGATTCATGTGTACGTGATGGGTATACCAATCCCCATGCAGGTTTCTTGGTCTTTGAAGAATCAATTCATGATAAAGACGGTAAGCCTACGGGCGAAAAACGCATTTTGGGTCAATCCTATGTTTGGTATGATCCCGAAACCCAAACCGTTTGTTATGACAACATTGAAATCCCCGATAAGGTTGTCAATGAATTACAGAGCGGAACGAAGCATGGCAAGAAACTTTCCATGAATACCTTAATGCACACGGTGGTCAATTCTGCCGATGAAATCATGACCACGATGAACAAGCACGGCACTAAGGTCAAACGCGTGACAATTGGTAAGGCCTACAACGATTTGAACCATGAATTAAATCAGCATTTCAAATTGACAGAAGATTTGGCAAAGCACCGTAATTACAACGGCTACACGGATGCACGTTCACAGTATTTACTGCGCACTTACGACGAAACGACCGCACGCTTGGCGGCAGGAATTATGGATACTGCGGAACAAATATTGCAAGCCAATCAAAATACACAAACTGACACGGAACGCGAAAGATAACAAAATCTATGGGGTCTTGAAATCACTTTGACGATATGGTATGCTTGTGCGAAAGGAAACACCTATGGCAGAAAAAATCGACTGGACAAAATATGTAATCCCAAGAACCATCTCCAATGAGAAGTATGGTGCTACAACGGATTATGTTACAATCCCATCCGTCGAAGAGTATTTAGATAAAAACAATCTGTTTAGTGCCAAAGAGTTAACGCATTTTGCCATTGCTTGTGGCTCTAAATATTCACTGGTTAAAACGCGCGAGGGTATTATTGATGTCTTCGGTAATTATTGGTTGCGTAATGGAAAGTTTGTTACTGGTAGGGATGATGATATTTGTCATGATGCACCCTATCTTGGTCAGATTAAAGGCTTAGCACCAAGTATCAGTTTGAAATTGCCAGATGGGTATACAGTGGAACAATTAACCCAACAACTGGGGTTGACTAAGCAAAAACATCGTTCGGGAAAAACTTATTACCAAGTTAGTTTGGGTGAATATCCCCGCGAACGTGTTGATAATCAGTTGGAATATAAACTGGATAAACAATTTGATCAGGTAACGGCACATAATCATTTACATTGTACGGGGCGTTTGTATACGTCAATTGTTGATTCTTACGTAGGGTATAACCATGAATTTTGCAAAAGGCATTATCCAGAATTTGAATATTTGGGTGAAAAATATGTACTTGTGGTTGATCAAAAGGAAAACCGACAAAGGTGGTACAAAGTCCAACCAATTACTTGGTGGGTGAAAAACATCAAAGAAGTTCTTAGTGGTAAAGCCAAACAGATTGACTTGGATTGTACCGAAGTGATTATCGGCGGAATCCCTTTCCACCCAGACCAAAGTAGCAATGATTATGCTAAAATGTGGCAAAATTCGTTAGTGCGGGCTTTTTTGAATAGTGCGGATGCGCGACAATTAGACGGTGATCCCGATTATCAAATTGCCGAAAGTGATTGGGATTTTACCAAAGACGGATTTTTACAGCAAGCCTTAAACATGACGCGTGAACCTACGCGTGAATATACCATCCAAGCCAATGAGAGTGTTATCGGCAATGACGCTTTTGTTGCGTGTCGTGGCATTGAAAAAGTCTTTGTTCCTAATTATGCTTACTTTGGTTATCGTCCATTTCAGCAGTGTAGTGATAAATTACAGTTTTGGGTTGGAGCGAACCAAGAATATTCAAAGTTATATGATGCGATACCGTATAATCCACAATATCTTTACGTGCCAAAAACTGCGGACGGGAAATGGCTGGTGCTGTCGTTTCATCCCGATGACAGTCTGCAAAATGATTATTGGTGTATTGATGCATGTCATTATCGAACCACAGCTCAATTTTTTGAGCGCAACTATCGCGAAAATTTTATCCAATTAACCAATTGGAAAATCAATCATAAAATTAAATTTATCCCGCCAGCTTTTACGATGAAAGTTTTCCCATCCACCGAGATGGCAAATTATTTTATTAACAATAACCAGAAGCGTTGGGCGGAGTTGGTTAAGCATTTGCGGTTTGAATTTTTGAATGGTGACCAAAAAACTAACTCTTTAACCGATTTGATGAAAATTTATTACGCGTTAGGTGGCTTCTCGCAACACCAAGGCGAACGGGACAAAGCCTTTGATTATGTTATGCAACATGTGGCGACTTATGGCGAACCGCAAACCAAGCAAAGTCTTGATTTTTTACTGGATGCTTTGGCGAATTTATATAGCGATGTCGATATCGAAACCGAGATCACAAAAGCGGGTTGGATTGGTGATGAAATTCACAAGCGTTTTTCACGTTTGGAATTAAAAGGACCGTATAATCCGACTTTTGCCAAATTTTTTATGAAATATTATCATCAGAACCCAGATTTCATGAAGTTCCGTCTTTATGAAGACGAGCAAGATTTTCTTTGTATTGCGCATAACTGTTTCAACCAAATTTTGAAAAATTATCCTAATCGCGTGGTAAATGGCAATACAGAAAGAAATTTATTGTCACCGCGGTTTGTGGCGGAGCATTGCACGCTGGTCGAATATGAAAATGTCGATGCAGACAATTTGCCATTGGCGGAAATTGTCGGTCATTACAGTTACTCACAAAAGCAATTTAATGACATTCAAACAATCTACAATCAAGCCAAGGCGTTAAAAGATGATTACGTGATTCGTGCCGACCGTACAGTGGAAGAAAATGGGGTGACGTTCCGTGTGTTAGCCAAAGATGACCCACTGGGTTTTGTGATTGGTGATATCACTAACTGTTGCCAACACATTGGTGGAGCGGGGGATTCATGCGTGCGTGACGGGTACACCAATCCCCATGCGGGCTTCTTGGTGTTTGAAGAAGCGTTGCGTGATGAAAACGGTGCGCCAACGGGACAAAAACGCATCTTGGGGCAAGCCTATGTTTGGTATGATCCAAAAACGCAAACTGTCTGTTATGATAACATTGAAATTCCCGACAAAGTTATGTCTGAATTAGAACGTGGTGAAAAACATAGTCAAAAATTATCAATGAATACTCTCATGAAAACGGTAGTCAATTCCGCCGATGCTATTATGACTACGATGAATCAAAATGGTACCAAAGTTAAGCGTGTGACAGTTGGTATGGCTTACAACGATTTGAATGGTGAACTTAGTAAGAAATTTCAGTTAATCCCCGACGTGGCACTACATCGTGGATACAAGGGTTATACGGACGCCAAGAAGCAATACTTAATTCGTACTTACGACGAAACAACCAAACGCTTGGCAGCAGAAATCATGGATACCGCCGAACAAATCAAGCAAGTCAATCAAAATGCACAAACCGACACGGAATGCGAAAGATAACAAAAATCCACGGGGCTTGAAAAAACCTTGGCGGTGTGGTATCCTTTTTCGGAAAGGAATTAACCAATGGCAGAAAGAATTGACTGGACAAAATATTTAGTTCCGAGACCGATTTCTAATCAGAAACCAGGGGTTGACCCCAGTACCTTAACTACGACGGATTTTGTGACGATTCCTTCTGTTGCTGAATTTAAGGATCAAGAGAATTTATTTCGCATCAAGAAAACGACAGCATTTGCCGATTATCTGGGCGCCAGTGCCTATCCATATTCATCAGATCGGTATTGGTTACGCGATTCTGGGGTAAGCACGGATGGTGTTTATGTGCAAGCCTCAGATCGTTCTGCGTTGCATAATGGATTAGCACCAAGTATCAGTTTGAAATTACCAGACGGCTATACTTTGGAACAATTGACCCAACAACTGGGCTTGACCAAACAAACTACCGATGATGGTAAAGATTTCTACCAAGTTACGTTGGGTGAATATCCACAAACTGATGTCCATGGTTGGTCGGGTGACGATTGGTCCGAATTTGAATTGTCAAGGCAACTTAATGGTGAGGTGGTGGATAATAATTTCCGCTGTACTGGGCGTTTATATACCACTAATGGATCAAATCAATCTGGTTACTTTGAATCAAGACAAAATCCTGAATTTGAGTATCGGGGTCAAAAATATGTCCATGTTGTTCGTCCCGGTGGCAATGATCAAATGTGGTTTAAGGTTGAACCCTTAAAATGGTGGGTCAGAAATTTTGGCGAAGTTGCCAGTGGCAAAGCCAAACAATTGGATTTGGATTGTCTGAATATTGTTGTGGCAAGTATTCCTTTTCACCCAGGGTATCACGGTGATGATTTAACTACGATGTGGCAAAACTCAATGGTACGGGCTTTTTTGAACAGTGCGGATTCACGTCAGTTAGATGGTAACCCGGATTATAAAATTGATGGGGGCACTTGGGATTTTACGCAAAGTGGTTTTTTGCAGCAAGCCTTGAATATGATACGTGAACCAATCCGCGAATATACGATACCTACTTCTGAAACCAAAATTGCCAGACGTGCGTTTGATGGGTGTCAATCACTTGAAAAGATAATCATTCCCGCTCATGTTAAAACAATTAGTGACAATCTTTTCCAACGGTGTCATGCACAAATTATGCTTGATATAACTAACACCAGTCGCAGTTACACGACATCGGCTTTTGGTGGTGAAGTCTTTAAATATATTTATGTGCCAAAAACTACGGATGCAAAGTGGATGGTGTTTTCGCCTTATACGGACCCCAGTCTCAAAAATGATTATTGGCAAGTTGATTATAATTATCAAAATGTCACTCATTTTATGGATCAAAATTATCGCACCAATTATATCCAATTGCATGCTTGGAAAGCCAAACAACAAATCAAATTTATCCCGCCCGAATTTACACTGGAACTTTTCCCAGCCAGTGAAATGAAAAATTATTTTATCCATAACAATCACAAACGTTGGGCAGAGTTGGTGTTTCGTTTACATCTTTTAGACCATTTGAAAGACTGGCAAAAAACCAATTCATTAACCGATTTGATGAAGATTTATTACGCACTGGGTGGGTTTTCGCAGCACCAAGGGGAACGGGACAAAGCCCTTGATTACGTTTTACAGCATATTGCCAATCCTGCTAAATATTTTGATGCCGCTTTGGACGAGCAGCAGCAAGCCGAGATGATGGGTGATGACATCCATCTGCGTTTTTCTGGTTTGGTATTAAAAGGTCCGTATAAACCCAACCTTCGCGCAATTTTTTATGCAGTATTACCACCTAAATAACGATTTTATGGAGTTTAACTTTTACCCCAATGGTCATTTTAATGCGGAAAATTATCTTTGCGCGGCGCATAACTCCTTTGATGGAATTTTGAAGAATTATCCAAACCGTGTCGTGCATGGTAACACGAAACGCGATTTATTGACACCAGAGTTGGTGGCAAAATATTGTGCGTTGATTAGATACCAAAATGTCGACTTAGGTAATCAGAAATTGGCGGAAATTGTGGGGCGCTATGGATACGGGCAAAGTCAATTTGAACAAATTCAAACAATTTACAACCAAGCCAAAACGTTAAAGGACAAATATGTTATCCGTGCTGACCGTGCGGTAGAAGTCAATGGCGTTTCGTTCCGTGTCCTAGCCAAAGACGACCCTTTGGGTTTTGTGATTGGCAATATTACCAATTGTTGTCAACACATTGGCGGAGCAGCAGATTCTTGTGTGCGTGACGGGTATACCAACCCCCATGCGGGCTTCTTGGTGTTTGAAGAAACACTCCGTGATGAAAACGGCAAACCAACGGGGCAAAAACGCATCTTGGGACAATCGTATGTTTGGTACGACCCTCAAACACAAACGGTCTGTTATGACAACATTGAAATTCCCAAAAATATTTTACAAGAATTAAAAAGCGGGGAAAAGCAGCAGAAAAAATTATCCGTAAACACTTTAATCAAAACAGTAGTGAATTCAGCGGACGAAATCATGACGACGATGAATCAAAACGGCACTAAAGTTAAACGCGTCACCATTGGTAAAGCCTACAATGATTTGCAAGATGAATTAAGCAAGAAATTTAAGTTAACAAAGCATGTGGCACAACACCGTGGGTATCACGGTTACACCGATGCCAGAGAACAATATCTAATTCGTACCTATGACCAAACTACCAAACGTTTGGCAGCCAACATTATGACCACCGCCAAACAAATGTTGCAAGTAGAGAAAAAACATGATAATGAAAGAGAATTATAGTTGTGTGGTCGGTAGTTATACTGTTCAGTATGGACAATAAACGAAGTTTGGTGGCGATGGCTGGAATCGAACCAGCGATACCCGGGGTATGAACTCGGTGCAT
>CAZXAV010000025.1:0-10254 GCA_964638195.1 uncultured Prevotella sp.
TAAAATATTACTCCCAAGGGGCTAAACTGTCAATAGAAATATTATGGAAATTCTCATTGCCGAACGGATTAAAACCTTAATGCAAGAACATAATTTGAACCAAGTAAAACTTGCGGAAAAGATTGGTGTTAAGCAAAATACTATCAGCGCGTGGCTATTAAAGAAAAAAGAACCTTGCATTGCTAGCCTTTGGTTGTTGGCGGATTATTTCAAGGTCGATATTGATTATTTAATCGGCAGAAAAGAATATTAACAAATAAAAAAGCACCGACTTGTCATCAGTGCCCTTTTCTGGTGGCCGGGGTGCGGATGAGAATCTGCACACACCACCAATAACGTACGATTATTGTATACCTTATTGGCTGTATAAGCAAATTATTTTAGATAAAAATTTCCGTAAGTATTGTAATCAATAAATCAAAATGTTAAAATTTAATAATGGAAAGAAAGATACATTATTGTTGTTTTTGTGGTAAAAGTTCAAAAGAAGTAAAAAAAATGATAGGATCCACCATTAACGACAATGTTATTTGCGAATCATGCATTGCAGCTTGTTACAATATGATTGCGAGTGATGTCAAAGAAAAAGTTGAAGCATACAAAAACAAATGCTTAGAAGAACTACACAATATTCAAGATGAAGCAATGGCACGAACAACAAAATTTATTAACGAACTTCACAGAACATTTGGTCAAGCAGAACAAACACAAATTGAAGCAACAAAAATTCTAAAAAAACTACAAACAAATTTAGGCAAACCAGAGATGCTTGAAAGAGCAAAAGAACAACTTGAAATTGCAATTGATATGTTGGACGAACAGAAACAAGATAAAAATTCACAAAAATAAAACGGCGGACAATGTCCACCGTTTGAAGTTAGGCGAATCGAAACTTAATTCGCTTTTAGCCCGACTAAAAGTAATGATACAACAATTTTTTGCTAATCTCAATTAAATAATTGTGCCTAATTGGCACACGGAGTGCCGCTTGCCCGCTAGCGCGGATATTCCCGCCTTGCGGCGGTTGTGGCTGCTGTTGCAGATGTGCCTAATTGGCACACCCTAAAAAAATTTTGTCCGCCTAAAATTTACGCTATGCTTAGTCGCATATGCGTAAATTTATTAACGGCGGCAAAATTTTTATTTTTGACAAGCAAAAATCCGAGTGCCAATTTGTAACATTTCCTTACGGCCGCCATGTTGTCGGGCGGTTTTCTCTCTCTGGTTTATTCTTTGCAGTTTACTTTCTTTAAGTAAATGTGGTTATGACTTATGTAAGGACGTGGTGTATGTTGGATTATAGCAAGTTGCCGCTCGTATTCTTGACGTGAAAACGTATTACCGTTGGCAACTATTTGTAACGCATGGGTACGCACTTTATTAACTAATTGCCGAGCACGTTCTCGGGTACAGCCGATTATTTCCCCCGCTTGTTTAAGAGTTTTAACTCTGCCACTTAAAAACAAATCAATAACTTGTTTGGCTTTGGTTCGTGGTACAGGGGTGCGGATATTATCGACTGCTTGGTAAATAATTGCTATTAAATCACTGGTTGATTCTTTGTCAAAAGTTTCTACTGTATCGAATCGGGTAAAAGTGTTGCCGTGTTCGTCCGCAGATAACACAAAATCTAAATCATCACGTTCCGCGTCTTGTTGTTGCCGTCTAACGATTGTAGGATACTGCAAAACACCACGACGACACACCGTAATTGCCCACGTAATGTATTTGCCTTTGCTTGGGTCATAAAGTGGACGCTTTCGCCAAAGTTGCAAAAGACACCATTGCAACAAATCTTCTTTGGTAATTGATTTTTCGGGGAATTTAGACGGGTATTTGGTATATACGCACCACTTGGCTATGCGGTAGTCTTCCTTGTACATTTCGTCCGTGTACTCATATTGCGGAACACAATTTGACTGCTCGTAAGGCATAGTGCTTTTACGCATTGCTACCGCCCTTGGTAAACATACGCATAATAGTCCCCAATGGTTTGTCAAAGATTTTTGCCATACGCGCCATCTTTTTCAACGTGGGCGTGCGTGTGCCGTTTTCCCATTTTGATATTTCACTTCGATTGACGTGCAACATACTGGCTAATTGCTTTTGATATAAGCCGTGTTGTTCGCGTAGTTCTTTTAATGTCATGTTAATTGTTTCCTTTTAAGCGGTAATTCTTGGCGCTATCTTTTGGAATTTGTAAAAGATATTTACCGCATTTTATATTGATTCGCCCTGCAGTGGCTTCGTCAATTTCGACTAAACTTTGCAACGTATCTTCCCCACTCAAAATTAAAATTTTGTTTAGATCGTTGGCGGTATCCACTAACTCAAATAGAAGTTGGATGTCTGCATTGTTGGGTGTAAAACTTTTGCCACGTTTAAGCAAATCATCAATGTAGATTACGTCATAATCAAAAATGCGATTAAATTCGTAGTCATAGTCAACACTACCGGGGGAAAGCATTTTCAGTCGTTTGAGTTCCACCGCCCACCGCAAATATTTTACTTTTTTCCCTTGTTGCAACAGTTCGCCGCAAATTGCTGTGCAAATGTGGGTCTTACCCGCTCCGCTTTGTCCTAACACGGCAAACCAATTTTGCAACGGTGTTTGCAAATACTCTTTTGCCATGTCGAAAATATGCTTTTGCCATACGTTTTTTGTTTCGTAATTATCCAATCGGTACTCTTTCAACCTGGCTTCTAGCCCGCTTGATTCAATGTTGGCTAAACAAATTGCTTGCTTGCGACATTCACACATTACACTATGGTCGCAACCGTCATCGTCTGTGTAAAAAAGATAACCTATACCATGGCATTTTTGACATTCACTCATAACAACTCATGCCCCCACTTGTCATATTTCTTGCCGTCTTTTTCGATTATCTCTTGCACTGGTTCGGCTGTTCTGTTTGGTTTGTAATTTTTGTAATAGTCGGTAATGATTTTGTCGTAAAGTTTTAAGCAACTTTTCAACGTGATATTTTTTGATTCAGTCAAAAAGACACTGTCTTTGATTTTGGTAATTAACAAATCAATGTTGTATTTGTTGTTGTCAATATCGCAGTCAATGGCTTTGTCAGGGAAAGCGTCCGCAAATTTTTGTTGAGAGAGAGACAGCGGGCTATCTTCTCTCTTCTTTATTTCTTCTTTTCTTTTCTGTTCTTTTCTCTTCTCTTTATTGTCGTTACATTGTAACGCTTGCGTTACATTTTTGTTACATTGTAACGTTTTTGTTACATTGTAACGCGTATGTAACGTTTTTTCGCGATATTTGCGTACACGTTCAGTGCTTTCGCTTTCTTTGCCTAACCGCTTCGGTACATCGGGTAAAAAGATTGTGCCATTTTCCAAAATTTGTAGCATTCCTAAATTTTCAAACAATTTAATTGCAACTCTTACGGTGTCAATATTTGTTCCAGTAATAACCGCCAACATATTTTCATCAAATGGTACCAATTCATTAAGTCGCAAATGTCCTTCTGTACTAATACTCTCCAACATTAACGCAAGATAAAAAATAATATAATCTTTGCCGTTTGGCATAGCACGGATGACTTGTATTTGGCTACTTTTCAAAAAGTCTTTTTCAAGTTTCAACCAAAATTTTTTCTTTTCTGCCATTATTGAACACCCCCAGTAATGATTTTTAAGACTTGGTCTAATTCGCCACTGCGTTTTTGCACCGTAGCCAAAATGATTTCTAACTGGCGAATAGCGGACAAAATATTTGCCCGATCAATGTTATTGTCGGTCTTTTCGTCTAACCAAGTTAGAATCAATTTTGCCGTTTCAACCGAACATAAAATTTGATTGTTTGCGGTCAATAAGTTTTCAATAACATTCATAGCAATTTCCTTTTAAGCGGACAAAATAAATTGTATTTCCGCCGACTTTTTCTTTTTTCCATTCTAACGGGTAGAAACTGTCAAAATGTAACAATGCAGGAGCCAAAACGTGCAAAGTGATTTTGTAATGTTCCCACCCAGTTGAAATTCGTATATAGTGGTCGATAGAGTGCTTTAATGATTTATAACTTTGCCACTCCGCTGTGATTGTGGCTAACAGCATATCAAACAAGTCATTATGCAAATTGTTGTAATTTTTCATTTTGTACCGCCTTTGTTTAAGACAATCAATTCGGCTTCTTTTGTTGTTTCCTTTTTAGCAAAGCCAACCAATTCAAGTGATTCGCTGTCCTTACAAGTTGCTGCCAAATAACCGTAAATTTTACCGAGTTGGCAAAACGCGTCTAATAATTCGCCTTTGACCTTTTCGCATGCTTGGTTTATTGTGCCGATGATTGTTTTCAAGAGATTGTCCCCAAGGTCAACAATTTGGTCTTTTACGTTCATCTTGCACCACCTTGGGTTATAATATCCCATAAACCATTAAGTAAAGTTTGCATATTGTCGCGCCTTTCTTCTGCAATATTAAGTAAAAATGATATTTGATTAACTGCATCAAGTAATTGTTTACCTGCGATTGTATTCTCAATATTTAGACCCATTCGGTTATCATCAACTACGTCTATAACCCGTCTAATCAAGTTAACTAAATCAATCATTTCCGCATTTTTAAAATCCAAGTCATTTATAATTTTTTTTGCTTGGTTTAATTGTGTTTTATTCATTATGGAAATTCCTTTTATTTTTCAAAATTAAGCCGTGGTTCGCTATTACTTGTTGCCGTGATAGTTTTCTTGTGTCTGCTCTTTTGTCGCACAGTATGCCGACAAATCGGCTATAAACGTATCGCTGGCTATCCGTAAAAACTCTTTTTGTTCCTTGTCTAGTTCTGGCGTGCATTCTGCAAATAACAGCTCAACCTTTGCAAAAGCACCCGGTTGCTTGTCGAAGTATGCTATTTCGCCAATTTTAATTCGTTCATGATTTTTGTCATTTGTATTTTTTGTCATTATTGAGTATACTACTGGTGCTATCTGGTGGTAGCACTAAACCCATTGCGTTACATTCGACGGTATGCAGTGGGTTTTGTTTTGTAAAAAAATCAATAAGACATTTATCAAAGTTAAGGTATCCCCCGAGTATCCATTCTAAATTGCGTAATTTGCTTGCGCTTGTCTATAACGATTGTACGAGATAACAACATTTTACATACTCCCAAATTGACAATCTAACTACAAAATGTTAGAATTTATCTAACTATTTTGTAGCGGTTCTATTTCACTACAAAATAGTAATTATGTCAACTACTTTTTTGTAGTTATAGGAGTGTCATGGTAGAACGAATTTTAGACTTATTAAACGAGAGAAATATAAGCGAATATCGGCTTATTAAAGATTGCGGATTGCCTAATTCTTCAATCACACAATGGAAACAAGGCAAAGCACAGCCTGGCATTTCGGCAATTATTAAAATTGCCAAATACCTAAACGTGTCAACAGATTATTTGCTTGGGTTAGAAAACGATAAAACAAAAAATATAAATACAAATAACAACAATAATCAAAGCAATGCAACTGGTGGGCATAGCACTAACAATATCAATTTGGGCAATTTTTCATCTACAGATATGCCTAATAATAAAATTATAGATGATTTACCCGAATTTAAGGACTTATGGACAGCAGCAAAGGATATGGCCGATGCACATGGTCCAGCCGGGCGGTACACTATTTTACATAATCACTTTCAAGAAATTATGGACATGTACAAGGAAGTTGCGACAGGCAAAAAGAAAAAGAAAAAATGAATGCAGTAATTTATGCCCGCTATTCTAGCGAGATGCAGCGCGACGGGAACTCAATACAAGGACAAATTGACGAGTGTACTAAGTATGCCGACAATAACGGTATCAATGTTATAAAAACTTATGTGGACGAAGCTAAAACCGGGCAAAACGTTGCTGGCCGAGACGGTTTCAAACAAATGCTGCATGATGCATACAACAAGAAATTCGACGCTTTAATTGTTTACGATTTGAGCCGGTTTTCGCGCAACATAAAAGAATATCGCGAATTCAAAGATATTTTGGTTGATGAGCTTGGAATCCGCTTTATTTCGGTATGTGAAAAGATAGACGAAACACCTGAGGGCTTTTTGCTTGAAAGTATGCAAGTTATGTTAAACGAATACTATGTCCGTAAATTGAGTGCAAGCACGATCCGTGGACTAAATGTTAACGCGCGACAAGGTAAATTCAACGGTGGCACCGCCCCGCTTGGTTATTACATTGACGCTAACGGTTTTTATCAAATCAATGAAAACGAGCGCCCCGTTGTGCAAATGATATTCGATTTATATCTCAACGGCATGGGGTATTTGACGATTTGCAACAAATTAAACGAACTAGGATATAAAACACGTAAGGGACAAGAGTTTGGCAACAACTCAATTTATGAACTTTTACGCAACAAAAAGTATATGGGGCTTTACGAATTTAACCGCATACCCAAGACACAAAAGAATAAAAAATCAAACAATCATGCCCGTCGCAATGAAGAAGATATTATCAAAGTAGATAATGCCATACCTGCTATAATTAGCGCTGAACAATTTAACAAGGTCCAAGAAAAATTAAAAAGACGTGAAAAAGGAACACCCGTCAATGGCGAGATTTATTTATTGCGCGGACTTATCACTTGCGGCAAGTGTGGTAACATACTTTTAGGGCATAAAGCCGTTAACCGTAGCAAAGACATTTATTACGGCTATTGCTGCTCTAACAAGACACGAAACAAGACTTGCGATTTGCGCATAATCAACAAACAAGTTATCGAAAATGAAGTCTTATTGTTTTTGCATGATATTTATACTGACGAAACACGTGCGAACATTTATGAATATATCGGCCGACACTTATCTAGGTATAAAGACGATAAAAGTAATAAGATTAAAACTTTGACTGCTGAAATTGATAAGAACAAAAAGCAAGCGGATTTACTGCTGGCAAACTTTGACGGTACCAATAAACTAGTAAATAACAGAATTAACGAGTTAAACGATCTAATTGAAAAATTTGAAGCTGAAATTGCACGCCTAAAAATTCAAAGCGAATCCAGCGAAACAATTACCCCACAAATAATTGCAGCAGAACTAGACGAGCTCAACGGACTAGACAGCAAGCCCAAAGAAGAACAACGCCGCATTATCAACAAGTACATAAAAAAAGTCGTTATCAACGAAGATAACGACAATTTCCATATCGACATATTTAGCAACCTAGACAGATTCTGTGTGCGTAATGATGGTGGCCGGGGTGGGACTTGAACCCACACATCGTTGCCGATATCGGATTTTGAGTCCGACGCGTCTGCCAATTTCACCACCCGGCCAAATCTAAATATTATTATACACCACCCAAACGGCTTTGTCAAAACAATTCGCATTGACAATGCAGCCCAAAATTGCTAAATTAAAACTGCCTGCGGGAGTTTAGCTCAGTTGGTTAGAGCAACCGGCTCATAACCGGTCGGTCCATGGTTCAAGTCCATGAACTCCCACCAAAGAAAATATTTACATCGGTTCATTACCGGTCGGTCCATGGTTCTGTCCACTTCGTGTCCAGATGTCTGCGTTCGCATTGCTCACTGGTCATCAAGTCCATGAACTCCCACCACTACTAAATTATATCTTCAAAGTTCTTTGCCGTTTTCTGCACTTTGAAATTGCAAAATTTCCCTTAAAGCTTCACGCGTCAAATGCTTGCGGTCTTTGATACCATTATAAATGGTACAAAGTTTTTGGGTTCCCCGCACGACACAACTCAGTACGTTACCTTCGGTTAAATTAGTTTCTTGTGCCACTTGCTGATTTGTTTTTTGGGTGCCAGAATAAAATTTGCACAACATTGTCCTTTTTTGTTGAGTCGGTAATTTAGTCGCAATTAAACTTTCTAGCATTCCCTTCAATTCAATTTTTTCTTCTCGCGTCAACTCAACTTCTTGCTTGATCTCAACTGCTTCTTCTGGGTGAGATTTATAATACATTTTTTTTAATTTTGTAATCGCACTCTTGTCGGCGGATAAGACATTTTGACGTGTGCAATCAAATTCTTTGGCTAATGCGTTACCCGCTAACGATTCATCCCCAGATAAATATTTTGCCATTAAAACCTTTTTTTGAAATGGCGGCAAGCGGTCAAGGTTTTTTCTGATCCATGCCATTTGTCGATTTACTTCGTCCTTTTCGGCAATTTCTTCTTCAAGATTAACACGTGTTCCCAGAACATCTTCTAATTTTTGTTTGTTTCCGTTTTGATCATCTTCTAATGAAATCTCTTTACGTTCTCGCTCACGTCGCAGATGACTTAACATATAACATTGAATGTTGCGCGCTGCATAAGATGCAAAAACAACTCCTTTTTCGGGCTGATATAATTCAATTGCTTTCAGCAAACCCGAATAACCTTCCGAAATTAAGTCGTCGTTGTTAATTGTAGGTTTCATCAAAGTACGAAAATGTTTATTCGCAACATATTTAACTAAACGCAAATTATTTTTTACGATTTTAGATACAATGTCTTGATGTTCCTTTGACCCTTTGGGGTATTTGGCAAGTTCTGCGAATAACTCAACATTTCTTTGCTTCAACTCATCATTTTCCATGGCATGAATTATAAAACAAAGAAACCCAAAAGTCCATAGTGAATGGAAAAACGGGGTTCAAAAAACCCCGCCATTAACTGACGGGGTTTTGTTTGAATTGGGTTATGATGTTTTATTTAATTTCGATTTGACGACGTGTCGGCTTGTTTTCTTTGGGAACCGTAATCGTCAAAACACCGTGATTCAAAGCCGCATTGATTTGGCTTTCATCAATTTCGCCGACATAGAAACTGCGCGAGCAAGCACTGGCAACACGTTCACGGCGTAAGAATTTGCCACGTCCGCCTTGGGCATTGTTGTTTGTTTTGTTGGCGGCAATCGTCAAATAGCCGTTTTCAAAACCGATGTTCAAATCACTGCGTTCAAAGCCCGGCACCTCAATTTTGAATTCGTAACCATTTTCGGTTTCTTCAATGTCGGTGCGCATCACGTTTTGCAAGTTGTTCATTTCTTTGCGGAACGGACGATCCCAAAAGAATTCGTCCCACAGTGGGTGAAACAACCCCGTTCCGTAATCGGTGTACAACGTTACTTCGCGATCCTTTTTTTCATCATGATTATTTTTCATTGTTTTTTCCTCCCCTTTTATTTTGGTCTTTTTGAATAACTTTATCCGTTATTCTGCCAAATTATATAACCGATTGCTAGCACTGTCAAGCATTTACTGCTAATTTTTTCAAAATTGATTTAGCGCTACTCTGGCGGTCGTTTACTTAACGTTGCCTTCGACCAAATGATAACTGGTATCCAGTAATGCTTTTAATTGCGCGATGTCGGTTTGTTGGTCTAACAAGATGGTCAACCAATACTTTTTATTCATGTGATAAGCCGCGAAATAATGTTGATGATCAATCAGACTTTGAATCTGCTCCGGCGGCAATTTAACATTGATGATGTCCACTTTTGTGTCACCAGTCAACCCTAGTTTTTGACGTGGAATGTTCAGAATAATCGCGTACCATTTTTGTTTCTTAACGGTTTTGAAAGTGCAATATTCGGGAAACTCTGCCCATGGTTTTTCGTGCGGTGTGTGGTAGGTTTGTTCGCAATATGCAATGATGTCGCGTTTTGTATTGCAAAAACATTTTGCCAAAATTTCTGCCAATAAATCATTAACCGCCGCTTTGACTGGGCTGTTCCCGTCTTTAACACTGAACGGCAAAAAATCATCATTAAACGTACGGTCGATCACCCGCACTTCAAATTGTGGCGGCACAATCCGCATGGTTACCATCAAATCTTTGAACGGTAAATCGCGTTGCAAAAACCAACCGCCGTCTTTTTCGGTAAAACCGTAATCCCGTAATTTGTCCGCCACTGGTTGATAAGTTTGCAAATAATTACTGTAATCCATCACGAACAATATAACACAATCATCTGCATCATGTAAAATTGCAATCTAATCTTGCAATTTCCCCACCGCTTGTTGTATACTATCTTAATTCAAAGGGAGATTTTGTCATATGAAACTTTCAAGATGTACCATTGATTTTAAGAAACTAATCAAACGCCGTTCGCAGCAACCGATTGAAACCCAATTTGTCAAACAAATTCCCAATAATTGTTTTTTTGTACCAGAACAAGTTTTGCTTCAAACAAATGCGGAAATACCCGACAACGCCAAGACCACACCCCAACAAGGCTTGGGCATGGAACGCTAAGCGATTACTGCATCAAGATTTTG
>CAZXAV010000026.1:0-10214 GCA_964638195.1 uncultured Prevotella sp.
CTGCCATCACCAACTTCGTCAATGTCACCCGTACGGACACATTTTTGAATATCACACAAACGTTTACCCGCTGGGTGCTTTTCGCCTAATAAAAAAGGAACCAAAGGTTGCATTCCCGCAGTAGTAAACAAAACACTACCATCATTTTCGGGAACCAAAGAACCCGACGGGATAACTTTATGTTGGTGAGATTGATAAAAATCAAACCACATTTTTCGTAATTCATGATAGGAAATCTTTCGCATAATAAATGATTATATCACAAATCACCAATTGTGTCTTCATATTTAACAGTTTTTTTACCACCAAGCAAATCGTCAAAGCCCGCTTGTTTTAACATGTTCATGAAAACACCCGCATCATCATCTTCATTTTGTGCGTTTTCCAAACGTTCCATTTCATCAAGCAGTTCTTCATTGCTTGGCATTGGGATATTCAATTTGCGGGCAATTTCTTCGACCAACGAAGTTGGTTTATCTTCTGATTCTTCGGGATTGGTTTCTGCTTGCGGTTTAGGTGCATTGGGATTAGATCGTTCGGGAATTGTGCGACGTGGTAAGACTGGCGGAATCACCCCGTTAATTGGTGCGGGCTGTGATTGAGCCGTGGCAGCAGCCGATGGTGCTTGGTCCATGTTTGACGTCGGTTCAATGTTGTCACTGGGAGCAATGTTAGATGGCTCATTTTGCACTTTGCCGTACATCGAACGTGAAGCACCGAAATTGTAAGGCGAATACAATTTGAAAGCTTGTGAAACAAATTTGTTTTTGCAATCAAAAATTGGATTATCAATCGTTGCGGTATTTACCCCCAAGGCAACCATTTTCTCAAACAACTCCGCCAAATCACAAGGATAACTCCATAAGAAAATCATGTCGATTTTTTGGCGGTTATTCAAGGCACATTCATAAGCATCAATCAGCAAACGCGAATCCAAACAATTCGTACCCGCTGGCTTAAACTTCATCCGCCCAACGGTAACCACATTGTATTCTGCCGCAATATCACGGATACCGGGCAAGGTATCGTCACTAAATCCGTATAATTTGCAAAGTTCAATTTGGTACTTACCATTCGCGTAAAATAAAATTTCCAATAAATTTTCACGGCTGATGCCGACATTATCAACGTCAATAAACATCGCAATCCGTGGTTTGGATGCAGCGCTTTTGTTGGCTGGCTTCACACCAGGATTTTTAGTCGTTTTTTTAGGGGATGCAGATTTTTCAGCGGTAGAATCTTCGGCGGCAGTCAATTTTGCTTTGGTAGATTTACCGCTTGACGAAGTTCGTTTATAACCTTCATAAACTTTCTTTTCCATGTTCCCCCAAAAATACTATAAAATAAAACTCATAAATTGACAATTATTTTATGTTAAGCAATCCTGCTGCCGCAATCATTGCCGCATTGTCACCACACAATGACGGTGTGGGCAAATACAACTTCACACCTAATTCGTTGCACATCGCAGTAAACTGTTCGCGTAAATATTGATTAGCAGATACTCCCCCACAAATTCCTAAGGCTTTAATTTGGGTCTGTTGCAAATATTCACGCGTTTTACTCAACAATTGGGCAACTGCACAAAATTGAAAATTGGCGCAAATCTGGGGCAAATTTAGCGGGTTTCCCAGTTGCTTTTCACGGTTGATGTAATTCAAAACCGCAGTTTTCAAACCCGAATAAGAAAATGTATTTTTGGGAAATTTGTTTAGGATTGGTGTAAAGGATAAATTCATGTCCGCGGTCTTGGCAATTTTCGGTCCACCCGGATATGATAACCCTAACACGCGGGCAACTTTATCAAAGGCTTCCCCGACCGCATCATCGGCGGTTGTGCATAACATCTGCGTTTCCCATTTTTCATTCACTTGATAAAGAATGGTATGCCCACCCGAAACCAACAAGCACAACATCGGTGGTTGTAAATTAGGGTTGGACAAACGCAAACTCGCCATGTGACCATGCAAATGATTTACCGCCACAAACGGCACATGCAACGCGTTGGCAAGACTTTGTCCAAATACACGTCCGACCATAACAGCGCCCGGTAAACCCGGTTGAGTGGTTGCCGCAACTTGGTCAATCATGTCCAAGGTCAAATTAGCTTTGTGCAATGCTTCGTCCAAAACTGGCAAAATGTTTTCGATGTGGTTACGGGCGGCAATCTCTGGAACAACACCACCGAAAGCTTGGTGAATTTCAATTTGCGAAATAATCACATTGGACAAAATCTTGAATTGTTCATCAATCACCGCAACACTGGTTTCGTCGCACGAAGTTTCAATCCCCAAAGTTAACATATTATTGGTTTTCCTCGGTATTTTGCAACAAGAAAGCATCAGAGAACATTTTCAAATCACCATCCATCACTTTTTCAACATTGGATGTTTCCGCCCCCGTGCGGTGGTCTTTAACCATGGTATAAGGACAGAAAACATAACTGCGGATTTGACTACCCCATTCGATTTTCATTTGCACAGGTTGTAAATTTTTTAATTTACGACGTTCATTTTCAAAATGGATGTATTCCAATTTTGACAGCAAGTTCTGCATACACGTTTGACGGTTTTGAATTTGGCTACGTCCGTTTTGACATGTACACACAATCCCCGTTGGGATATGGGTAATTCGCACCGCACTTTCGGTTTTGTTAATGTGCTGACCACCCGCACCCGAAGCCCGATAAACATCAATTCGCAAATCTTTTTCGTCAACTTTGTATTCGGTTTTTTCAATTTGTGGAATGACTTCGACCGCCACAAAACTGGTGTGTCGGCGTTTGTTGGCATCAAACGGACTAATGCGTACTAAACGATGAACACCCGCTTCGCTTTTGAAAATGCCGTAAGCATTAACGCCGTTGACCGCAATCGAAGCACCTTTGACACCCGCGCCGTCACCTTCTTCAATATCGGTAATTTCATAATCAAAATTCTGTTGTTCAGCAAATCGGCACATCATACGCATGACCATCTCCGCCCAATCTTGGGCTTCTGTACCACCTGCCCCCGCGGTAATATTCAACACACAGTTGCAACCGTCATATTTACCCACCAACAAGGTTTTAACATAGAAGTCGTCAAACTGCTTTTTAACCCGTGCATATTCGTCAACCAATTCGGCTTCGGAACAAACTGTCGTCAATTCCAAAAAGTCGTCCAAATCATGGCTGACCGTATCAAATTCCGCCACAAATTCTTGCAACGATTTAATGCGTTTATTTTGTTCAATGTTATTCCAATCTTGCTCTTGGTTTTTTAATAAAGTTTCCAACTCTTGCCGTTTAGATGTCACTAATTCATGAATAGCATCAAGTTTGACTTTTGCTTTTTGCATTATACCGTAATCTAACATCGCCATCACTTCTTTTGATTTAATTTTGCTTTCGCCAATTTTTTATGATAATCATCAATGGCATCGGCAATCACAGATTGTGCTAAATCAGCAATTTGTAACTTATCATCGGGTAAACCATGTAAAGCTTTCACCACATCAGTGCTCTTAATTTGTAATGCCGTTTCAACAGTTTGATTCTTTAATAAATCACAAACCACATCACTGGCTGCCAAAGTAATCACACCACCAAAAGTTTTGAACTTCGCTTCGGTAATAACACCTTTAACAACACGCAGATATACTTTTATCATTTCGCCCGAACTGATACTGCCCACTTGCCCAACTGCATCGGCATTCGTTACAATCCCTGCATTTTGTAAATTTTGAAAACGGTCTAAAATTACTGCATTATACATTTTCTGGCACCTCCACTTTAATATTAACTGGACTTAACGCACGTAATTTTTTGATAATATTTACCAAACAGATTACCGTATAGTCCAAATCTTCTTTGGTGGTTGCACGACCCAAAGTGAAACGCACAGCGCCGTTAATATACTCATCACTGACACCCATGGCTTGTAAAACGTGGCTACGACTCATTGATTCACTGCTGCATGCTGTACCCGTTGAGGCACGCACCCCGACAGCATCCAACATGGCGGTAACACTTTCACCCGTCACACCTTGGAAAGAGAAATTAACATTGTTACTTAAACGTTGGGTGCGGTGACCATTTAATTTCACACCGGGGATTTTGGCTTCAATTTCTTTAATGAAATAATCACGCAATTGTTTCATGCGGGTGTTATTGGTATTTCCGTCACGCATACAAACTTCGACGGCTTTACCCAAACCGACGATGGCTGGCAAGTTATAAGTACCCGCACGCATGCCGTTTTCTTGATGTCCACCATGAATCAAAGTGTCAATCCGGGTTCCACGTTTAATGTACAAAGCGCCCACGCCTTTCGGTCCATAAATTTTATGCCCCGACAAAGACAATGCGGTAATGTCCATTTCTTTAACATTGATACTAACACTTTCTAAAGCTTGTGTAGCATCGGTATGGAAATAAACATTATTCTGACTGCAAATATTGGCAATGGTGTTGATGTATTGCACAGTACCGACTTCGTTGTTCGCCGTCATCACGGATACCAAACAAGTTGGCTTGGATAACTTCGCCAACAAATCTGGAATGGAAATAATACCATTTTCATCAACTTTGATGTATTCGACTTCAACCCCGTTTTCGGTCAACCAACGGGCGGTTTCGGTAATACTCGGATGTTCAATCGCACTAACTAAAATACGCTTAATTGGCGATGCAGCCACAATCCCTTTTAAGACCCAGTTATTGGCTTCGGTTGCCCCCGAAGTGAAATAGATTTCGTTAGGGTCAGCATTGATAATTTTCGCGATACTGATACGGGCATTTTCGATTGCTTCACGTGCGACATAGCCAACTTGGTGTAACGAATTCGGGTTACCATAATTTGTAATAAAGTATGGTTGCATGGCGTAAAAAACTTCACCATTGCAATATGTCGTAGCAGCATTATCCAAATAAATTTCCTTACTTAGTGCCATATAGTTATTTTACTCCTTTCTGAATAACAAAATCAAGTAGTTTAGGCATTTTAAGTGTTTTCTTAACATTTGATAATCGGGGATAACATTGCCCACAACGTTCCAAAAAGCGGGTGTATGATTAAACTCCAACAAGTGACATAATTCATGAACCACGATGTAATCTAACAGATTTGGTGGCAAAAAAATTGCCCGCCAGTTAATCGCGATGTTGCCATGACTGTCACAAACGCCCCACCGCGTTTTATTGTTATTGGTGGTTACTCCCGCCGGACGTAAACGCAATTGTTGAGCCATATAGTACACTCGTTCCGTTAAAACATCCGCCGCAACTTTGCGATACCATTTTTCGATGCGCCCCAAAATTTTCTCACTGGAAATTTTGGCAGGTATCAATAGTTTGTTATCACTAATCATGATTTCTTTGACTTCATTAGAAATTAACGGTGTTAGTTCTTTACCCAAAAACAAAAAAACCGTGTAATTGACCACGTTCGGGTTAATGTAAGAATTGCTGCGAATCGCGTTTTGTTTTTTTATAATCCAGTCTTGTTTTTGCTTGATAAAATCAAAAATTTTACTTTCGGGATAATTGTAAGGTGCCCGCACAATCAACTCGCCTTTTGCGTTAACCATCAATGACAAAGTGCGCTTATTAGTACGAATTATGTTCCGCGGGTCTAACATTAAAAAATGATAACGCAATCCAGTTTGACTTGACAAGAAGATAATTTCGACATTAAAATTGTATTGTGGCACGCGGCAAAAATATGACCGAAATTACCATTTTGAATTTACTCAGCACACGTCCGATGTATGGTGTTGAAATGATTGAAGAAATCAAACGCTTATCGGGTAACGCTGTAGTCATGTCTTTGCCGACCCTTTATTCATCATTGCACCGCATGGCGGATAAAAAATTGGTCAACAGTTACCAACGTGAAGCCGCTATCGGCGGTCGTTGTCGTGTTTATAATATTACTAAATCAGGTCGCGAATATTTAGCGAAAAACCCGATTGAAATTGATTACAGTATCATTGCCGACAATTCGGCTTTGGCACACAAAACCTTTGCGACATTAGAAGAAGCTTTCTCGTTACCGTTAAACAAAAAACCGTTGTTGCCACCCGAATTACCCGAGGACAAACGCGTTTTACAAATCACTCCACCACCACCGCCCGTCACACCCAAATCGACACCGAAGATTTCGCCGTATATTGCACCCACCGAAAAGATTACCGCAACCCCAGAGCCACAATTCCAACAAACTTCAATTGGTTTATCGGGCACAATTGGCGGTGATAATTTAAGACCATTATTAAAATTAAACAGCATTACAGTCGGTAATGATTATGTCACGATTAACCGCTTACGCATGGTCGTGGTTGCTTTGAATGTGGCAATTTTCATGTTAATCAATCTTTTCTGTTCAATGACCCATACGGTGCGTAGCGAATATTACAGTTTGGTCTACATTACACTGTTGACCTACACCTTTATTCAATTAGCCATTTATTTGGTATTCCCGCGAATTAAGACCGTTTTCAAACGTAAAACCATTGGCATCCGCCACCTTGTTATTACTTTAATTTTAATTGCTTTGGTATTAACTCATTCCTTAATTAAAGGCACCACCAGTTTATTATGGTTGCTAATTTTTGCAATGCTCCCCTTGATGGAATTTGTTTTATTGTTAATCTTCCGTAAGAGGAGTTGGTTCTTATGCTAACCGTAACCAATCTGGAAAAAGCCGATTCCAAAAAGATGTTAATGACAAATGTCAATTTGACATTACACGAAGGTGAAATTTTGGCATTAGTCGGTGAACACAAAAGCGGTAAAAGTTTGTTGGCAAAATTGATATTAACTTTATCCCATAAAACCAAAGGTAAAATCAAAATTTCGGCTAACAAATACATCGGGTCTTTCATTCCCCACGAACAATTCATGCCAAACATTACGGTGCAAACTGCAATTAAAGATTATTGTAAATTACATGACCGCGGTTATAACAGTAAAAACGTCAAGAATATTTTAGGCTTGTTTAATTTAAGAAATTCATTGCACAGCAAAATCCATCAACTTTCGGTTGCTGAACGTGACCTTTTGAAAATTGCGTTGCCATTGATTTTACGTACGGATATTTTAATTTTAGATAATCCTTTCATGAACCTACCCGCCAAGCAAGCCAAAGATTTACGCGTTTTGTTAAAAAAAGTTAGCAAAGAATTAAAAACATCAATTTTAATCACGGCATTAAAAATTGCCGAAATTGAAGAATTTTGTGATACGATTGCCATTATCGATAACGGCATGATTATCAGCATCCAATCTTACAATGCTATGTTAGCTCGTGAAATGGATCAAGCCAAACTTGGAATTACCGTTGCCGAACCCAATTATGCCGCCAAAGTCATTGAAGATACTTTCCAAGTCCCCGCGCGTTTATGCGGTGACCAAGTGATTGTGAATCTAAAACCAGAACATGTACAAGATGTTGTGAACGCTTTAATCAAAGCCCATGTTACTGTCATCAGTGCACAACGTGTTTTCCGTTCATTGGAACATCAATATTGGGAATTGATAAACAAACAAAAAAAGTATTATTGATCTTGCACCCAATTGGTTTGGTCGCGCCACCCTTCACGCACTAAAACATAAGTGTGCAGCATCACGTGTTGCCCCAACAATTTTTCCAGTTTTTGCCGAGCAGTAACACCAATGGCACGAATTAAATTGCCCTGGTTACCAATAATAATTTTTTTATGATTCGGCTTATCGCAAATAATATCCGCATCAATATTGACCGTACGCTGCTCAGTTTCAAATTTAGTAATCACCACTTTTACACCAGTCGGGACTTCGTCATGCAATTTATTGATAATTGCTTCGCGGATTGTTTCCGCCGCCATAGTCCGAATGCTACTATCGGTATACATTGTGTCATCATAGACAGAATTCCCATCGGGCAAATATTTTTCCAAACATTCAATCAATGTTTTTAAGCCAATTTTTTTGTGTGCCGACACAGGGACAAACTCTTTAACAAAATGAAAATCTTTTAATTGATCCAAAACTTGAAAAAGTTTTGCTTGTTTCGCACTGTCAATTTTGGAAACTACCACAATCACTGGGACGCCAAAATCTTCATAATTAGCTAATTTCGTTAAATTTTTTTGTGTGACATGATTAACATCCAACACAAAACAAATCACATCCGCACTTTTCACCGCCCCGGAAATCATGCGGTTCATTTTATGTTCTAACAAGTTGGTTGCCCGTTGCATACCGGGGGTATCAACAAAAATAATTTGTGCTTGGTTTGTATTCAAAATACCGCGAATGGCATCACGGGTTGTGCCCGCCATTGGTGCCGTAATTGCGACTTGGCAACCAACTAAAGCATTAACCAAGGAACTCTTCCCCGCATTAGGTTCACCTAACAAAGCAACCGTACCACATTTGTGTGTGTTACTCATGCGTCAGTTTGGTCTCCGTCACCGACCGCCGGTGGAAATAAATAAATTGCACCCAAATTGTCAATTACTTCATAAGTTTCGTCATTCGCTACAATAATTTTAATATCACCATTAAATTCGCACAGATACTGACGAGTTGTCGCATTGGGGAAAATTAAATGTTTTTTTGAATATAGGCACATTGCCAACATTTGGTTATAGCCTTCACTGATGGCTTTGGCAATCGCGGTATCACCAGCAGCAAATGACGGCGCGGCATAATCACCAGTTTCGATATTACAACCACCCAAAATGATATTATCACTGCATAACAATGCTGCCCCAACCGCAACACCCGAATAAGGACAGTACGCGTTGTCAGCATATGACTTCGCTGTATCAATTAAACGTGCAATGATTTCTTTACTTAACATGAAATCCATCAAGATAATAATGCCATAATTTTTCGTTGTAGTCCAAACATTTTTACTTCGTCTTCTGGTTTGATATGGTCATAGCCAAATAGATGTAACGTCCCATGTACTTGCAAAAAAGTAATTTCATCCGCCAAACTGTGTCCGATTTCTTTGGCTTGACGGCGTGCCACCTTTCGGCAAATTAACACGTCCCCCATGAAACGTCGGTTAGTTTCCGGATTGATGTCACCGTCGGGAAAAGATAGCACATCGGTGACTTTGTCAACTTGCCGAAATTCACGGTTCAATTGATGGATTCGACGCGGGCTGATAAAAGCATAATTAACTTCGACCGTAGTCGGGTCAACTTGCAAAATTTGGCAAACAGCATTCAGTACGTCCATAAATCTATGACAGTATAACTTAAATAATCCAAATTACCAACCGAGTAATTTGGTCACCGTTGACAAATGCAACCTCGCCCGTCACAACCACGCTGTCGGGATATGCATCTGTTACCAACAAATCCCCCTTTTTCACCACATCACCCACTGTAACCAAAGCTGTGCCGCTATACGCGGTTACTTCTTGGATCACGGCGTCATATTGTGCATAAAAATTGGTTTTTACTTTGCGGGTTTGATTAGTGACGGAAACCAAATTAACCACCAAAGTATTGCCCGACACACGGACATGTGCATGGGCAACATTGTCAAAATTACCAACTAAATCAGCAGCCAAATCTAAATGTTGTAATTTATTTTTCCACATGAATTTTTTCACACCTAAATCGTTCAACCGCTCGTATACCGCAGGAGTTAAGGTTGCATCGTCGCATTGAACTTGCACATCATAAATTCCCATATCGGAAATTAAAAATACCACCACTGCCGCCATAATCGAAACCACCAACACTAGATGGTTTAACAAAAAATTGATGCCGCGAAAAAAGTTATAATTCTCGTGAATTTGATAATCGAAATTGCTAACCAGTTTTTTAATTGCCGCCGCGTGAACTAACGCAGCACGAAAAATAATTGTATCATTTTCAATCCGAACATGTGTGATGCGATAAACTCGCAACTTGTTCAAACAAGATTGTGGTAAACTTTGCACCCGAAATTCAACTTGTCCGGCGAAAAAATTTTTAATGCGAGACATTGGTCAGTACCCCGTGAATTTTACCGACAATAGTGATTTCGTTTTCATCAAAACGTTGAATAATCAGATTTTTGCCGTTGATTTCAACCAAACCACCTTTAACACGTACGACAATTTTATCCACAGCAAAATCCATCAAAGACATCACACCGCCCACAGCAACATTACAATCTTGATTTTGATGGACAAAAAAATCTTTCACATCTATTTATAATGGCTTTTTATCATCAATATTACTTAAAGCCA
>CAZXAV010000027.1:0-4943 GCA_964638195.1 uncultured Prevotella sp.
AGAAACTTCAAGCCTGATCCTGGGTCTGCGGAATGTGGGCTGGGACGAAAAGGCAATTAACGATTTCATCCTCTGGATCGAGACCGGTGAGGAACAGTACAAGCCCCGCCCGAAAGAGGATTGACGGAAAACTGATTCTGTGCTATACTGCAAACAATTAAAAACGGAAGGGTGAAAAAATGATCGGCTGATTTGATTTTCGTGTAACGGAACGCTTTTGGGACGCTGCATGGTATGCAGGCGTCTGGTTCATGTTGCCGAAAGTCAAGGATGCAGGGGTCATTTGATCGCTGTCAAGCTGTATGCGGGCCTTTGGCCTGCTCTGCTTTCGGCACGCCCTCTTGTGTCTTTCTGCGCTTTCGGCATTGTCCGCCGCTGATTGCTTGCTTTGCTTTAAGATAAATTTGTTTTCTTTACCCGTGAACAAACGCACGATGTTTTTACGATGCGAATACAAAATCAAAACCACGCAAGCGCAATACAACACAATCACTGGCACAGTCAACGGTACTTCCAACCATAACGACAAAGCCGCCCAAGTAATCACACCCAAGATGGTTGACAACGACATGATATGCGTCAGCGCCAACAACGGGATATAAATTGCCGCCACGACTAACATCACTAACGGATTCAAAACAAACGACAACCCCATCCATGTTGCCAAACCTTTACCACCCTTGAAACGATACCAAACGGGGAAAATTGAACCAAAAACCGCACTCAACCCCATGGCTAAAATGACGATGTAATGGCTTTCTTGATAAAAGGTAAATTTACCCGTGTACAAACTGACAAACAAATAACCAATCGCAGAAACACTGGCACATTTCAAACATTCCAAAATGGTTACCAATAAAAACCATTTGAACCCCATCGCACGACCAATGTTGGTTGCCCCCGCATTGCCCGAACCGACATGGGATAAATCCACATGGCGTAACTTGGTTACGGTTTTGGACACATTAAAGCCACCAATTAAATATGCGATTGGACAAAGTAGGAATAACCACCAATACATTATTCTTTCTCCCGATTCCTTAACAGCAGTCTAACAGGGGTACCCGAAAAGTCAACCGATTTGCGTAACGTGTTTTCCAAATAACGCAAGTACGTCTTCCCCACAATGTTTTTGTTATTCACGAACAAAGCAAAGGTCGGCGGAGCCACAGCCACTTGGGTTGCGTACAGAAATTTGGGACGTTGCCCCGCTTTGAACGGCGGCGGAGTCATGGCAACCGCATCCAAAATCAAATCGTTTAATTGCCCCGTGGTAATGCGTTTGGCAGTGTTCGCCAGTACGCGTTCGACTGTACTCATCACTTCGCCCAAACGTTGCCCCGTTAAAGCGGAAATATAAATCGCTTGGAAGTACGGCATAAAGGCTAAGTCCGTTGCCAACTTTTTATCAAAATCCAGTTGGGTGTAACTATCTTTCACCACCAAATCCCATTTGTTAATCACAATCACGGATGGACGTCCGGCTTCGTGGATGTAGCCAGCCAAACGCACATCTTGTTCGGTCAGTCCTTGCGTAGCATCAACTACTAACAAGACCACATCACTGTTTTTGATACTGTGAATTGCACGCAACACACTGTAATATTCCACCGTTTCCACTTCCACACTGCGCTTGCGTCGAATCCCCGCGGTATCCGTCAAGATGTAAGGTTTGCCGCAGTAATTGAACGGGCTGTCCACCGCATCACGGGTCGTGCCCGCAATATCACTGACCATGACCCGCTTTTCACCCAGTAACGCATTGACCAAGGAACTTTTACCCGCGTTAGGTCGTCCAATGATTGCAATGCGTTTCACATCTTGTGCCGGTTGTGCACGCAATAAATTTTTAGCGCGCAATTTTTGTACCACTGCATCCAACAAATCACCTAACCCGGTTTTTTGCGCACACGAAACGGGTAACGGTTCGCCCACACCTAATTGATAAAATTCCGCCAAAGTATTATCCCGCAATTGTTGGTTGTCCAATTTATTGACACATAACACTAACGGCTTGCCAAAAGTGCGTAACAATTTGACGACTTTCATATCGTCCGCGGTCACCCCGACCATCCCGTCCACCACGAAAACGACAACGTCAGCAATACTGACCGCAATTTCAACTTGCTCTTTAATGTGGGCATTGAAAGCCCCGTCTTCAAACGAAACGCCCCCCGTGTCCACTAACGAAAAGTTGTTGCCCGCCCATTCGCAATCCGCATATATACGGTCACGGGTGACCCCCGGCATATCGTCAACAATACTTTGTCCGTTTTCCGAAATCGTATTGAACAACGTCGACTTGCCAACGTTCGGGCGTCCGACCAATGCAACAACTGGAATTTTAGCCAACCTGCACCACCTTTAACCCCGCCAACTTCGCAATCGTATCACTATGTTGGTCGGGATAACCGTGTTTGTAATAAATCGCATCCACTCCAATCACAGCTAAATTTTTCATGCAAATGATACAAGGTCGATGGGTGCAATAAACCGTTGCCCCCTTCAAAGCAATTCCGTCCCGTGCGGCTTCACAGACACAACGCGTTTCCGCGCAAACCGCATGGCAGAACCCCGCCGCTGTACCACTAGGGATATGGTTTTTCTCACGTAAACAACCACCAATTGACGCACAATCCGATGCACCTTCGATTTGCCCGTTGACCCCAGAGACCAAGACCTTACCGTCGCGTACCATCACGCACCCCACATGGTTACGTCCACAACGCGATGTTTTCGCCAAATCTTCTGCCATTTGCATATAGTCCATCGGGTTTAGTATACCCAAAAATTGGGTGGCAGTAAAATGATTGTTCACAAAAATTCCGTGCTATGTTAGCGCCAAGGAGAGAAGAAAATGAAAATCAAACCATTGTTTGACAGAGTGCTTTGCAAACCTGTCATTGAACAAACCAGCAAAGGCGGAATTTATATTCCCGCCACCAATGCCGAACGCCACCAAATCATGACGGTGGTCGAAGTCGGTCATGGCTCACCCGTTGCCGTTGGTGATAAAATCATCATCAATAAGTACGCGGGTGCAGAAATTTCGTCTAACAACGAAAAATTATACTTGGTGCAAAATTTTGACATCATCGGGGTGATTTATGAATAAAGCACAACGAGCCATTTACCGTGGTGTCAACAAACTAAATGACATTGTGAAAATTACGATTGGACCGAATGGTCGTAATGTGATTATCGACCGCGACAATGGTAGCCCCCTAATTACCAATGACGGAGTAACGATTGCCAAAGAAGTCACCCTACCCAACCGCCACGAAAATTTAGGCGCGGACGTCATCAAACAAGCCAGTCTTAAAACCAACACCGAAGCCGGTGACGGCACTACTTCCGCGATTGTTTTAGCCACTGCCATCACTAACCACGCACGCCGTGCAATAGCTTGGGGATACCAACCCATGATCTTGAAAGACGAATTATTGGCGGCGGCACGCAAAGCCTTGGAGTTACTACCGCGCCATGTCCGCCAAATTCACAAATACGAAGATTTACGTCGAGTTGCCACCAACAGTTGTGCTAACGACGAAGATGGCGCACTGGTTGCCAAAGCCCTCACCAAAGTGGGTGTCGACGGTTTAATCTCGTTGGAAATGAACCAAATCGGTACGACCCAATTGACCTTTACGAACGGCGTGAAATTATCCGCAAGCGTGGCTTCACCGTACTTGAACAGCAAAATGCTCCGTAATGCCAAAGTACTGGTGACCGACGGCACAATCAAATCCATCCAAGAAATTTTACCACTACTGGAAGATGCCGTGCAGAACCAAACCGCACTGCTTTTGGTCGCAGACGATTACGCCTCCGAAGTAGTGAATGCTCTGGTTTTGAACCGTGCCAAAGCCGGGTTGCAAATCATGGCGGTTCGTTCCACAGCGGCGGCGGATTGTGCGGTGGTCACCAATGCCACTTTAATTTCACCACAAAATGATTTAACACTATCCCAAGCTACCGCCGCCCATTTGGGTTCCGCCAATCAAATTATTTTTGAACCCGAACAAATGGTAATTTTAAGTGACGAAAAAAGTCCGTCGTTTGACAACCATCTGGCAATTATTAAAGACGAACTGGCGGCGGCGACCGATGATTACCAACGCACACGACTAAAAGAACGCATTGCCAACTTAACCGCAACGGCAGGTGTTATCAGTGTGGGTTGCCCAACCGAAGCCGCAACCATGGAAAAACGTTTACGGATTGAAGATGCCGTGGCGGCAACCACCAATGCAATGCGTGACGGAGTTGTCGTCGGCGGCGGTTTGACCTACCTTAAAATTGCCAAAGCGTTAAATGGTAAAAACATCGGTGAACGCATTTTGAAAAAATCATTGCCTGCCATTTACCGCCAAATCAATCGGAACTACCATTTTGACCCGCAAACTTGTACTGCGATTGATGCCGCAACGGTCGTCAGAAGTGTCATTCAAAATGCAACTTCGGCGGCGGCAATTTTAATTACTACGGGCACAATTATTTCGAACGCGATTTAAAAATCATCCCAATCACTAAGCCCGAAACAATGGCTACCGCAATCCCAGCGGACATCGCGGTTAAACCGCCCGTGAAAATACCAATAAATCCGTACTTGTCGATGTTTTCAAACGTGCCTTTGACTAACCCTGCCCCGAACCCCGTAATCGGAGTGGTGACACCTGCCCCCGCGAATTCCTTTAACGGGTCAAACGCCATGCAAACTTGCAAGATTGCCCCCAACACCACAAACGAAACCAAGATGCGGGCTGGGGTCCAGTTGGTTTTCAAAATCAATAATTGCCCCAACATACAGATAAAACCGCCGACTAAAAACGCCCATAAAAATGTCATCCTGCCACCTCCTCAATCACTACCGCGTTGGCAATGCCGGGAATTGTTTCGCCTTGGAAACTGGTCGTCGGTGATAACAAAGCCCCCGTTGCCAT
>CAZXAV010000027.1:5043-9946 GCA_964638195.1 uncultured Prevotella sp.
GAATTGTTTCGCCTTGGAAACTGGTCGTCGGTGATAACAAAGCCCCCGTTGCCATGAACAACACTTTATGATATTCACCATTTTTGAATTTATCTAAAATAAATCCATTCAGTGTGACCGCACTGCAACCACAGCCCGAACCGCCCATATCCACCTTTTGTTTGCCCGCATAAATCAACTTGCCGCAATCGTAATAATTTTCGCCCAAGTCATAACCTTTTTCTTTCAACAAATCACGCAAGGCCTCTTCCCCAATCTGTCCTAAGTCACCCGAGAAAATTGCATCGTAATCGGCAGGTTTGGTTTGGGTATTTTCAAAATGACGGGCTAAGGTATCCGCGGCGGCGGGCGCCATCGCAGCACCCATGTTGTTTACGTCCTTAATGCCATAGTCAACCACGCGACCAATCGTGGCACACGTGACCGCAATGTGTGATTTTTTGGTATCGGATAATACGGTTGCCCCCGCCCCCGTCACCGTCCATTGCGAACTGGGTGGTCGTTGATTGCCAAATTCCAACGGCGTACGGTATTGTCGTTCCGCGGTCGCGAAATGTGAACCGGCTGCGGCAACCGTAGTATGTACCAAGCCCGCATCGACAAAGGTCGCGGCGGTAATTAACGACAACGCCATGGTGGAACACGCCCCGTAAACCCCGACATAAGGCAAGCCAATGTCACGCATGGCAAACGACGAAGACACAATCTGGTTTAACAAATCCCCCGCAAAAACCACGTCGGGTTGGATACCGGCTTTGCGAATTGCCCCTTGAATTGCCGTGACAAAAAACATTCGCTCCGCACCTTCGTGCGTTTTCTCGCCGAAGTATTCGTCTTTCTCAATCCGCGAAAACGTCTTACCCAGTGGACCTTCGCTTTCTTTTTTGCCCGCAACCGAATACCACCCCACAATCCTTGGTTGATGTTTGAAAACAATTGTACTCATAAAAATAACCCCACAATAAAATATCCCAAGCCGCACAACATTGCGACCGCAACCCCGACCACAATCACTGGTCCGGCAATCTTGAACATGTTGGCGCAAGTCCCAAAGATAATCCCTTCTTTACGGAATTCCATTGCCGCACTGGTAATACTGTTGGAAAAGCCCGTAATCGGCACAATCGAACCACCACCCGCAAAATAACCGATTTTATCGTACACCCCAATGCCCGTCAAAATTGAAGCCAACAAAATTAACGAACACGACACCAACGCCCCGACTTGGGTTTTGTCATAAGCGGGCAACCACATTTGGTACAGCGCGCCCAATCCTTCACCGAGCAAACAAATCAAACCACCCACCAAAAATGCCCGCAGCAAAGAACCCCAGATTTTACTTTTCGGCGTGATTTTTTTGATGTACGCCGCGTATTCCTGTTTGTCCATACTCCGATTATTGCCAAATTTATGTGAACAATACGACGGGTTCGCCTTTTTTGACCGCAGTCCCCACCACGGGGAATGACCCCGTTACCAAATCACCTTCACCGTCCACTTCCACAAAGAAGCCCGCTTTTTCCAACAACGCCACCGCGGCTTCCACCGTTAAATCTTTCACTTCTGGGATTGATACCATCACCGTGCCCGTGCCATTATCGTATTGGCTGTCGAACGGCAGTTTTTTGTAGGCGGTAATTTGTCGAAAGATTTCACCAACATATGGGGCAGCCACGATACTACCGTAATAGACTCCCGTACTGGGTTCATCGACATAAAGATAACACGCATAACGCGGTACACCACCGACCGACAGATAACCCAAGAACGACGACACGTATTTGCCCGCGGCAATGTGTCCGTCTGCGTATTTTTGCGCCGTTCCCGTTTTACCACCGATTTGGTAACCCGCGACTGCGGCTTTTTTCCCACTACCTTGGTTGACGACCCCACACAATAATTGACTGAGTGTCGTACTGGTTTGTTGCGACACAATGCGTTGTTTCACATTTGAATCCAAAACACTGTCCCCGACACGGTTGACAAAACGTGGCGTACGTAACATGCCGTCCCCGACCAACGCACTGACGGTAGCAATGAATTGAATCGGTGACACCGCAATGGCTTGTCCGAAGCCCATGCGCGCCAAGTCCACATCACGCACTTGCTTTTGATTTAACAACAACCCCGATGGTTCTCCGTAAAAATCCACCCCCGATTTAATCCCAATCCCGAACTTTTTCAGATACTGATAATAACGTTCCACGCCCAACCGCAAAGCCAAATCCATAAAGACACAGTTGCACGAATTGTTGACACCTTCCGCCAGAGTTTGGATGCCGTGCCCTTTGGTCTTCCAACATTTGATGCGTTCACCAGCAATGGTACGACTGCCCGCGCAAGCAAACTTGTCGTCCAAACTGACTACCCCTTCTTCCAAGGCGGCAGCCAACGTCACAATCTTGAACGTCGACCCCGGTTCCAAAACATTGATAATCGGCGAATTTTTAATTTGGGTCAACAATGCCACCACATCATCCCGTGGTTGTTCGTTCAAATCGTAAAACGGTGCACTGGCGGAAGCCACCACTCCACCCGTGGCAATGTCCAATACCAAAGCCGCCACGTTCTTGGCTTGGTGTTCGGTATAAGCTTGCGAAATGACATTTTGCACAATGTTTTGGATACCCGCATCCAAATTTAATTGGAGATTTTGACCCGCCACCGCGGGGACATAATATTCCACCCCGTCTTTAATTTTGATACCGCGCAAATCACTTTGGGTCGCAATCCGTCCGTCCAGTCCCCGCAACGTTTCATCGTAATAAGCTTCCAAACCTTCTTGCCCGTGGTTATCCACACTGACAATACCTAACACTTGTGCACCGACACTGCCGATCGGATAAGACCGTTGATAAGTTTGACTTAAATAAACACCATCCAACTTGGCTTCCACCAATTTGAGTGCGGTCTCTTTGTCCACTTGCATTTTGATCAGCCATTCACTGACCGTCTTACTGCTAGCTTTTTGTAGTACTCGTTCATATGATAACCCCAAGATATTGGATAGTGTCTGCGCCGTGCCTTCTTTGTCGGTCACCGCCACGGGACGAAGATACACACTGTACGTCAAAGTCGAAGATGCCAACACCAAACCGTTCGTGTCATAAATCGTGCCCCGTTCCGCCATTAACGGCAAATCACGATACCATTGGTCGGCGGCACGGACTTTTAAGGCTTGTCCCGTCAGAATTTGCAACCAAATCAGACGTCCACTTAAAACCGCCACAATTGCCATCGCGACAGCAAAAAAAGCGACCAAACGCCGCTTCTCACTGGTTGCCGTATAAAGCCGCATGGCTATGTATATGGCAATTGTCGTTTAAGATTAACCAAATAACTGACTTAACGAGTGGCACAGCCAATCAAAGAAAGAACTGTTCACCGTGGAATTGGTCGTGGTCGCACTACCGCTGTCCACAAAGGTTTCGTAATGAACGGTATGGTCACTACTGCCCGCACTGGCTTCAACTTCTTGACGGACTTGATCCAACTTGGCTTGTTCTTCGTTCAAGGTTTGGTTCAACGCGGTCGATTCTTGCCACAAAGCATTGACTTCGGCGGAGGCGGTGACCAAATTCACAATGTTTACCACGCACAACACCGCCAACAGTAAAAAGATTGTCGCAATAATCGTCGCGGCAACAATCGTTGAATTTTTGAATTTCACAACATACTGGGTATCTTCTTCCAGTTCGGTATCAAGCGCACTGCTGACCACGGTAACGGTCGCGGGTTGTTCCACCACGGGGGCAACGGGTGCCACGGGTTCGGGAGCGGTTACCGATGTTGCCGCCACTGCCGACGACAAATAGTCACTGCTGTCGATATAGGGGCGCACCACTTGGGGTTGTGCGGAAACAACGTTGACTTGGTCAAAATTTTGGTAAGGACGGAACGTGGAAGTATCTACCGCGGTCGGACGTGCCGGCATTGGTTCGGGTTCATGATAACTGGCAAATTTGGGACGTGCGGGTTGTGCTTGCACCGTTCTGGCGGTTTCCAAAATGGGTGCAGTTACGGTTACTGGTGGAGTTTGTGGTTGTCTGGCAAACAAAATGGCAGCCGCCTCTTCCTTGGCGGATGCGATGCCGGGACTTTCAACTGTTGTTGCCATTACCCTCCTATAACTTGCAAACCACACGCAGTTTTGCGGAGGCACTGCGTGGGTTAGATTTAGTCTCTTCTATTGTCGGACAAATTGGCTTCTTTGTCAACAATTTTACAGTTGCCTTGTGATGACAAATACACTGCGGAATTTTGGGCGGACATAGGCAATCGGTGGCTTCACGCTTGAATGCTTGCTTCACAATACGGTCTTCCAAACTGTGGAAACTGATCACCGCCAAACGCCCGTTGGGTTTCAACATTGCCATTGCCCCGTCCAAGAATTTTTGGATACTGTCCAATTCTTGATTGACTTCAATCCGAATGGCTTGGAAAGTGCGTTTCGCGGGGTGTCCCCCAGTTTTACCATAGCCCGCGGGTACGGCGTGTTTAATCACTTCGACCAAATGCCCCGTACTGCGAATGGGACGGGCTGCCACAATTGCCGCGGCAATCCGTCGCGAATAACGTTCTTCGCCATAGTTCCAAATTAAGTCCGCCAACTTCCCTTCGGGATAACCATTGACCACATCGTCCGCGGTCTTGGTTGCATCGGTGTCCATGCGCATGTCTAACGGTGCATCTTGCGTATACGAAAAGCCACGTGCGGGGGTATCAATCTGGTACGACGATACGCCGAAGTCCGCCAAAATCGCATCAACCCCGTCAATGCCTAAACCTTTCAAAACTTCGTCAATGTCGCGGAAATTACATTTCACTAAACGGATTTCCACATCGTTTGTTTCCGCCAAAACTTTGGCACTAGACTGCAAAGCGGCAGTATCTCGATCCAAAC
>CAZXAV010000028.1:0-9595 GCA_964638195.1 uncultured Prevotella sp.
ATCCAAAACAAAGCCGCAGAATTAACCGAAAACGACGGCGCGGGTGTCAACTGGTTCTTAGTCGTGATTGTGATCTTGGCGGTTGCCGTGTTGGTGGCTTGGTTAGTCTACCGTTTAATGCACTTACGTCCCCGTAAATTACCCGACACCTTAACGGAGTAACATGGACGCAGACGAACCAACCACACCCACCCCACTCACCGAAGACCCTTACCGCCGCGCCACCAAACTGGTGATTATTGCGGGTATGCTGTTAATCTTTACGGGCTTGATGATTATGGGCTTTTACCCCGGTCACATGTTCACCGTGGTCATGACAATTTGTGGTATCGTGCTCGTTGTCGGTGGCGCACTGGTCGTCAACATTATCATGTTGGTTAACATGGTCAAAGCCGCCAAAAAGTACAACCAATACCTTGTCGACAACCACATCGACGAAAGTGCCGAAGAAGCCGCTTTTATCGACTACATCAACAGCACCCATCACAACATCGACGCCGCCAGTTTCCGCAGTCTGAGTCTGTGGTTGCGTTCCATGAAAAACACGCCCAAAGACACCAGTTTCCGTGCCAAATTTAATTTGTTCGTGGTTATTTTGTTTTTGGTTTGCATTGTCGGTTTCCCGATTTGTCTCGGTATCAATTTGTATTTAGGAATGGCGTGTATAGGTTTGGGGTTCGCTTGTATCCTTTTACTGTTAATTGTTCACCTCGCCCACAAAGGCATTGCCAGCAACCGCAAAAACATTGACATCAACACCGCACCCCAACGCGGCACAGTCACCGCTTGCCACATCAGTGACGAAAGCACCTTTTCCACGGGCGGACGTCGTGCCACCCAAACCACCCGCATTCTGTCGACCACGTACTTAGTTTACCTTGACGTGGACGGCACAACCAAGAAAGCCTACTCGAAACAATATTACAACGCGGGCGACCAAGTCTACGTCCGCCAAAACAAAAAACTCAAAGACATGGTCATCATTGATGAATAATTAGTTTCTTTTGCGGGTCATCCATTTGATTAAATAAATTGTGGTCAAAATGGCAAACGGGATGTTGCCGACAAATAACAAAAACACCGCCGACAACAAAAACAAACTTTCGCCGAGTGTTGTCGTCAAAATGATTGCCACGACCAACCAAATGATTGCGACAATCACACAAATCCGCCACGCGGTCAAAATACGACGTACGGGCTTTTGACGGTAAAAAGCCAACTCAATCCCGTAATGCGGGTCTAATTGGTAAATGTCGGCAGTGAACTCTTCCGCCACCGTCACAAAATCACCGTTGACTTTGACTTTAATGTCTTTCAATTTGGACAGATATTTACGTTCGTTAATGTCGAAAATGTAATCCGTGGTAAACGTGCGGTAAGTACCGTTATCCTCATATTCCAACACCAAAGCGTAACGTTTGTTGGTATTACCGTTGTGTGCCACCACTTTGTAATCCACCAAGCGTGCGGTCGTGATTGTCCCAACTTTTTGCGTTTGGTTCAATTTCACCCAACCGCGAATCATGCGAAAAGCCATTACCAACGCGGTAATGCCAAACCCTAACAACGCCACAATGAAAATCAGCGGAAGGGTGAACGCCATCGCAATCTCCTTCACCGACGGCGCGCGCCAAAATGACGAAATCGTGATCCCCACCAACGCCACGCCTAACGCGGTGAACACCCCGCCACAAAACAGCAACAGAATAATCGGTCCGACATGATAACGTTTTTTCCGCACCACTTCACTCATCAATGTATGATAAAACTTCCCCGCCAATTTACCAAACAAAAAACCCGCATCACGTGGACACGGGTTTTGGGCAATCTGACAAGAAAAAATTTATTTACTTAATATGTAAGTAATAACTGCTGATACTTCGCCGCCCATCGAAATTTCACCAGTAAAAGTATCACCTTCTATGGTGAACACGCTAAATACTGCACCTTCACTAGTCGTAATCGTAATTTTACCATCGGCAATCGTGTATTGCATATTCATGGATTGACCCATATTGACACTAACTTCGGTTTCGCTGATAATGTTGATTTCGGTGCTTTTGAGGTTTTGTTCAAACATCACTTTTTGTTCATCAGGTACGTTTTTGAATTCGACAACTTTGTCGCAAACGTAGTTATCACCCACCTGGGGGACATGGCTAGTTACTGGTGTTTCGCCGCCTTCGTCATCCCCAATGACAGCATACGCGTACAAATAACCGGTCAAAGTTCCAAAATTAAACGAGCCATAATAATTGGTTTTAAAATCCTCAAAGGTCCAACGAATCTTAATTTTAGCAGCATCAACACCCAAATCTTCTGCAATCGCAGCGGCTAATTGATCAGAATAATTATCAATGTTGGATGTATTAACTGGGGTGCCATAAAGATCCGAAATCTCATAACCTCTAAAACCATAAGTGTCGTCTTTGATTTTGCATTCGACTGGCTCCTTGCAATTAGTAAGGATGTTCACAACAGTAGCAAAGTACAAATCGGAATTGTACGTATAAACCGTGTATTTTTCGCCCAACACACGGGATTCTTCTAAAACATTCTCCATAATCTTAAGACCATTGATAGTAATGGCATCTTTGGTTGTATGACAGTATTCTGCAAGGTTAGCTTTAATTACATCCACAAAAGCGGACAAATCGGTTGGGTCAATTTCGGTACCAACAGGCAAAGACACATTTGTTTGTGTAAACGAAAGTGAGCCGCCATTTTGGTATCCCGTAACCATTACTTGCACATCACACATTTTCGGTTTAATCGTGTCGGGTACTTCTCCTACGGTTGCAAGATAATTATCATAACTGGCTTGGTCAAAGCCAATTGTTTGGCTGTATGATGCGATATCCCGCGTATAATTCTGACCTACAACTTTTGCATCCAAGGCAACAGTCTTCAAAGCATCATTTTCCATTGTGAAAGTAATCGTTGAAGACAGATAGTCATTGGAATTGTCTTGTTCGGCTGACGCCTTGGTTTGTACGTGCAACACCACGGTCACCACACCATCATTTTCCGAAATAGTTACGCCAGAGTTGTTCGTGTCAATTTCATAGTTAATATGCTCAAATTTATATTTTATATCGCTAAATCTATTACTCATATTCTTAAAAAACGTCTTCGCATATTCCATACCATTGGCAACAAAACTAGTTTCGTTCACCACACCACGTGCGAATATTTGTTGCAAATCAAACTCAAACAAATTACCCAACGACGGGTCATATTTACTGTCTGTTGCTTTCACGCAATGTTCAAAGTATTCCTTGGTTACTTCGGTAAAATTATCATTATTATTATAACTATTTCTATCGTACTCAATGTAACGGTCCCCCCTTTTGATCACGATAACCTCAGCGCTACTGCCGCTGGACACATAACCGATACCGGTTTCCGGATCGTATGAATATGTGCTGTAGCTGCCAAGCGTTGCGCCACCTTGATAACCTGCCAATTTATCCCATGCGGCTTTCAAATTCCGAATGTAGGCATCCTTTGCGTCCTTGGTGTAAGTATAATTACAAACCGAGCATTTATATTCACCATCAATGGTTGTCCAAGTGTGGTTAGCCAAATCGAAACTGTGGTTGTCGGCATTGTTATTCGCACAATTGTGCCAGTGCATTTCGCTGTTGGCTTGCCACGACGGGGATGCTTTGTGTTCTTCACTGCCACAAGCCGATAATATCACCGCACTGGGCACGGTCACCGCCATTGCCGCCGTCAGCAACGCAATCTTGCCAAAATTATTTTTTTTATTTTTCATTTTTTCTCCTTTATTAACACCATTTACACTGGCATCAACAAAAAAGTGTACTTTACCCCCCCCCCCGATGTCAACACCTTTTTGCCGTCCAAAAGGCAAACAAAAAACCCGTATCTGACTGACACGGGTTTGGGGATTTCAAAGTTACTGACAATGGTTATGCCACGGTCACGCAGACTTGAATCAGTTGTTCGTATTTGCCGTCACCGTCCCAATCAAATTCCCAAGTGAAAATCGCATCGTTTTGGGATAGGTTTTCCAAACGGACGTTCAAAACCATTTCACGGTTGACACGTTCAATCTGGTTAACGGTGGTGACCACACCATCATGGCGGTATTGCGAATTGACATTACACGTACCCGGCAACACAATTTTAATTTTGGCATAATAACCTTGGGCGTCTTGGCTCAACACAGAAGCCGAAATCGTAAACAAATCGTAAAGGTCGTCACCTTCGTTTTCAATTGTGTCATTGACCGCGATTTTGTTTGTCTTATCCAAAGTGGCAAAACCCGACACTGATTGGGTGCGTTTGTCTTCTTGCGCGCCACAAACACGGCAAGTTTGGACGTATTGAGCTTTTTTCTCCACTAATTGACCATTTTCATAATAACGACGGGCTGGCGTTTTCAAACAAGTCACGTCTTGGTCCAAATCCCATTTGTGTCCGGGTGTGCGGAGCACTGGGTCTTGGTTCAACAACTCTTCGCAGTAACGGGTCGTAAATTTTTGACCACAACCATTCATACATTCCCAATATTCCAACGTACCATCTTGTTCGCAAGTTACGGCACGGGCTTGGGTGTGGTGTGAATGGTCAGATTTGTGTTCCAATTGTGGCAACGTAACGTTGGTGATTTCGCTCTTGCATGCGCTGTCACTGAACACTTTATCGCAAGTGGTGCAAGTATAATGTGCCAAGTGTCCGTCCGCCAAGCAAGTCGCACTTTGGTAAGGCACATATTGGTCGGCTTGGTGACCACCTTTAATTGCAACATCACCTTGGATTTGACCGCAACTGCTGCATTTATAATGCGAAACATAGCCGTCACCTTCGCAAGTCGGGTCTTGGGCTTCCACCGCCACCCAAGTGTGGGCTTTGGGTTCGGAATAAACATCGGTCAACCAAGTTTTGCATTCCACTTCTTGGTAGAAACGACCACAGCCGTTCGTGCAGATGTAATAGGCTTCATGACCGTATTGCGTACAAGTTGCCGCCACTTTGGGATAAAAGTACATTTCCCCACTTTTGTGTTTTAATTGCGGAATGGTAATCAAAGTGTCAAATTCGTCTTCCGTAATTTCGTCAATCGCGTCGCGGTCGCGGAAATATTTGTCGCAGTCCACACATTGATAATAGGAACGTGACCCCGTTTGCAAACAAGTGGCTTCCACCGCCGCATGGTAAACCAAATCGTGTTCTTCCGTTTCCGAAGCATCCAGTTTGGGTCCACACGCAGCTAAACCCATGCCAACCATCGTGGTCAGCACGCCTGCGGATAACAAAAGACCAAATTTCTTCAATCCTTTCATTTGTAATCCCCCTTTATTTTCATTTTCAGTATAGCACAGAACTCCGCAAAATCAAGTACCTTGCGGAAATTTTTTCGGGAATTTTTTGGTACACCTTAACGGGGAAAAATCGTGTTGATAATCATTTCCGCCAAACTGTCGATGCTTTCGCGGCAGTCGTTGTCCAACCACGCCATCGACACGTTGAACACCAACCCCGCGAACATGTAAGGCACGTACCGATTTTCTGACGGGTGTTCGCTTTGAATCGTGGCTACCATTTTTTCGTTCAAATAATCCAAGTAAAAATATTCCAAATGCGACTTACGCAACAATTTGAATTGCGGTTGGTTGTCTTTGAACATAGTAAACGCCAATTTAGTTTCCCGCAAATAGTCTTCTTTGCAACGCGGAATGTAACGGCTTTGGCTTTGGTATTTGGCGGTCATGTGGTCAAAGTAATATTTAATTACATCGTCCTTGCTTTTGAAATAACGGTAAAAGGTTGCGCGCCCGACACTGGCTTTTTCGGCAATGTCCACCACGCTGATTTTTTCGTAATAATATTCGTCCATTAACTTGAACAAAGCTTGCATAATGTAGTTCTTGATGTAATCTTCGTTACTGTAATCCATGATACAAATCTCCTTTTCTGTCTCATTTAGGGTGACACTTTGGCGTTTGTGTCTGAATCGTGGCGCAAACACTTGTAAAATTACGCTTTCATTTATATGATACAAGTGTCTTACGAAAAGTCAACCGAAACGCGCGGTCGGGACAATTCTAAGACAATCACAAATCAAAAAGGAGAATAAAAATGCAAGACAAAGATTTTGTCACTTACGAATACAAAACCGTTTCCGTCAAAGCCAAAGACATGAACAAAGCCATTGACTTATACGAAGCTTTCGGGTGGGAAGTAACGAGCACCAACACTGCTTTGGACAGTGTGACGATTGCGCTGAAACGCGACCGTAAACAAAAACACAAATTGGAATTAAACAAATTGGAACGTCAAGCGGAAGACACCTTGGCAGCCATTAACGGTCTGCACCGTGCGAAAACCATGGGCGCGGGCATTTTCAGTTGGATTTTCGGCACTGCGTCAACCTTAGTGTTTGGCGGCGGTATGTGCTTGACCTTGTTAATGAGCAGTAACTTATTCGCGTTGGCGGGCGGGATTGCTTTGGGCGCACTGGGCGTGATTTTGTGCAGTGTGAACTACCCCATTTACAAAAAATGGGTTGCCAAGAAAACCAAACAAATTTTACCCGTCATTGACCAAACCGAAGAAAAATTAGCGAACTTGTTGGAACAAGGCAACGACTTGTTGCACACGGACCGCATTTAATGGATCACAAGCAAAGGATATCCCGCTCATGAATAACAACCGCAAACAAGCCTTAGAACAAAAACTGTGGATAACGAACGTTGGATTGATTTTATCCACGATGATTGCCAGCGGTAAATTCATGATCGGGATGTTTTTTGATTACAGTTTGTGTGCCATCGCGATTTACACCTTAGTCCTACTCTTGGCTAAATTTGAATGTGTCTTGGGTGTCAAAAGCAACCAACGCACTTTGCAACGGCAGAACCGCTTGATTGCCCTACTGCTGTGCCTAGCCAGTTTGGTTTACATCGGTTGCATGGTGCAAATGCTGTTTGTCCCACGTGCAGTCAAATCCTATAACTTACAATATACTTGCATTATCGCGTTCATTTCGTTCGCCGAATTTGGGTTTGCGTTAGCGGGGATTATCAGCAAAAAATACCAAGGCTACTACCTTTACCGCAATTTGAAAATTATCAATTTCATCATTGCGTTAATGGCAATCTTGACCACGCAAATGGTCATCCTTGATTTTACCTTAACGCAAAATGTCGATCTTTTTAACGCGTGCACGGGCATTGGGATTGGCGTGGTCACCATCTTATGCGCCATCTACATTTTGTACGCACCGCGCATCGGCGTGGCGGGACACGAACACCAAGCCTTTTATTTATGCGTCCCGACCCAAAACCACTTAGTCGACGCACACACCACCGCACTCACCTTGACCTTGTGCCGCAGTTGGCTGTTCGGCAACTACGTTTACCATGCCAGTGTCCACCACGACACCATCAGCGGCAACATCACGCGCACACCATCGTTATGGAAACGTATGCACATCTCATTAAAAATTTTGTGCTGTATTTTGTCCGAAATTTTAATTTTTGTTTGGCTGCTTGCCCGTTGGCTGTTTTTCTTCCGCTCCGCGACCGTCCCCCACCGCCTCATCAAAACCATGTCCCAAAACGGCTTCACCAAAAAAGAAAACGCGTGAAATCAACTTCTTTGCGAAAATAATTTTTGGAGATATAATTGCTAATAATGAAGTCTTTCAAACACATACTCTGCTTGACTTACTGTTGCTTGTTAATCATCACAAGTTGTTTGCTCTTCAATGGCTGTTCGCACAAAGGTCTACTGAGTTTAGCGGATGCCCAAGCCACGGGGATTCCCGTTTTGAATTTTACTGGTTCAATGGACGGAATTTCCAAAGAAAACAAAGTGCGACTGGGTGTCACCTATTACAATGGTGACCAAACTTTTACGTGCTATGCCACCTTAAAATGGCAAGGTGACACATCACTGATTTACCCGAAAAAGAATTTCAACGTCCGCTTTTACCAAGACGAAACCTTTAATAAAAAATATAAAGTTGAACTGAAAGACGGTTGGGGCAAACAAAGTAAGTATTGTTTGAAAGCCAACTGGGGTGATTTTTCACAAGCCCGCAATACGGTCGGCGGTCAACTTTACAGTCAAGTCGTACACTCGCGTAACCGTAACGACCAAATATCGGCATTATCGAACGGCGGCGCGGTAGACGGCTTCCCCGTGGCGATTTATTTGAACCAAGAATTTTACGGGCTGTATACCTTAAACATTCCGAAAGGTGACAAAATGTTTGGCATGGATGGTGATGCCACTACCCATGAAGCCATTGTCATAGCAGGAATCGAAGACCACATCGCCGAATGGGAATTAGAACATTGTGCTACCGCCGAATCAATCTCGCAAACAAATGCCTTGTATTCTTACAACAGCAATGGTCAACCTTGTTTCAATCCACCATATCCAGATAATATTGCTTGGGCACATAACAGTTTCAAGCATATGTTAGACTTTTTGTTCCAAACGACCGATGCTAATACTTTCCGTTCCGAAATCAGTAATTACCTTGACATTGACCGTGCGATTGACAGCTTGCTGTTCACCTACGCAATTAACGGAACTGATAACCTTTACTCAAATTTACTTTTTGTTACTTATGATGGTATGGTCTGGATTCCGACCATGTACGATATGGATAAAACTTGGGGAATGATTTATAACAAAGAAGAAAAAATCTACACGCCAGTCCTTGAATCTTCGGAATTATGCCAAATCGTAAACCACGCCAACATCTTGCAACAACGTTTGTTGGAATTTTATCCCACCGAAATTTACGAACGCTACCAAGCCTTACGTGCCAGTGTTTTAAGTATCGACAACATCGACCGTACGTTCCAAGATTTCGCGGCACTGATTCCGTCCGCGGTTCTGAATGCCGAACGCCAAAAATGGACGACCGAACCCAACGCCGACCAAGACCACTATGCTTTTATCGCGGCTTTCGCCCGTCACCACTTACAATGGTTAGATGCCGAACTTCCCAAAAAACTTTTCGCCTAAAACACGGGGATAAAGGTTTTGAAAATCAAGGCGGAAACGATGTAACAAAGGAGTGCTGCCGCAACGGTAAATTCCACGGATAAAATAATTTTCAAATAGAGTTTGTCCACCCGACGCAGCAAATAGAAATTGGCAAAGTACAACCCCCCGCCAATGCCGCCGCAAATTCCGCTGACCAGTGCGCACAACGCGATACTATCACCGTCGTGATTCAAGCAAGCAAACACAACCCCCGCCATTAACACCAAGATTGACAATGCCCATTCGTACCAGCGGGCTTTACGGAGTAACTCGATTTGCTGTCCGAACAGTGTGACGGTCACGCCGATTAACTGGTTACCCTTCACCGTGATTTGTTCGGTTTGTTCGCCTTGCTTGCATGCGTAAACACCGCGCTTGATTTTGTGTAACACAACACCGTCATAGGATAACGTCCGCCGCCCCGTCCAAATACTTTCTTCATAAACCAAATCCTTAAATTTTGTCTGTTCGTTATTGATTGTTGTAACCATCATTGCTCCTTAAAAACTTTTAATTGTGGATATTCCCCTTCACCGTAAACCCACGCGTCACTGCCGGTGAA
>CAZXAV010000029.1:0-3358 GCA_964638195.1 uncultured Prevotella sp.
GAGCATCGCCCTTCTAAGGCGAGGGTCCCGTGTTCGAGCCACGGCGGAAACACCACAAAACTTTGAATAAATTTGGTCGACTATTGACATGTTCGGGAATTTGTGCAATAATCTAAATTGAAAATTTCAAACGATTGGGGGACCAAATTATGAATTTTGAAGCATTAAATCAAGCGGATATTTCCGCGTTAATTAAATTACCAGACGATAAAAAGTCACAAGATCCGAAGTTGCAAAAAATTGATACATTATTTTTTGATCGTGCTACGGGTATTGGTAGCATTGACCTTTATCGTGTCTTGGATGGTGTCAATCCAAAAATTCCCGCGCAACTTTACGATGATTTGCTTCTTGATAATTTCAGCGAAGAAGAACTTGAATCAAAAACTGACTTTCAAGCGTATTTTGCAAAACAACCTGCTCGTGATGCTCGCCGCGAAAATTTACACGTTGTCGCAGTCCAAAATGGGAAATACGTTGGTGCGATTACTGGTATGGCATTCCATAAAAGCCAATTAGGTTATGTGGGTTATTTCGTGGTTGATCAAGCAGTTCGCAGTATGGGAATTGGTAGCAAATTATTCCAAACTTGGAAAACCTTGTTAAAATCTGTGGCACAACAACACGGCTATGATCATGACAATTTAGCCATGATGTTACAAGTAGAGAAACCAGACTCAATCATGAATTTGGATAAAGACCAAGACCCGCGTAGACGATTAGCATTTTACCATCGTCAAAATTGCCGACGTGTTAGCGATTTACCATGTTACATCCCAGTAAATTGTGATTGGTTTATTGCAGGTGTCAATCGTAATTTTAAGTCTGGTGAAAAAGTTATGGAACGTGCAACCGCCTTACAACTTACTGCTGATTATTTGGATACCTTGGAATGCTTTGATGGCGGAGATGCCGTGTATACCTTGGTTGAACGCACTTTGGGTAATGAAATTCGTGCTGAAAATTTATTCCCCGCACAAAAGAAATTAAAAAACTTATATAGCCAACAAAATCATAATTCTGAATTAACGCGATAAATTGTTTTGCGTGTATTTGATAAGATGCCATAATGCAGTATGGCAAAGAAACTTTTGTATTTGACCACCAATCCACATAAGGCGGCAGAAGCTAATAAGTTTTTCAAAGAGAAGTATGGATTTGACCTTGAAATCGTTAATCCTGATTTTGAGATTTTAGAAATTCAAGCCAAAACTTGCGTCGACGTTGCGGCTTTTAGTGCTAAGTATGCAGCAGAGAAATTAGGTCGTGCTGTCTTGAAATCTGATAGTGGTTTATACCTTGAAGCGCTAGGTGGCTTGCCCGGACCTTATAATGCTTACTTCGATAAACAAATCGGGGTGGAAAAATTTTTAGCATTGTTGAAAAACGAAACCAACCGTAAAGCCCGTTTAGAACATTGTTTCGCGTATTGTGAACCGGGGCAAGAACCCGTGGTCTTCCGCGGTGGCAGTGAAGGAACAATCGCATACGAAGCACGGGGGACTCTTGGTCGTTGGCATTCTAAGTTTTACATCCCAAACGGCGAAACGAAAACTTTGTCCGAATTGCAAGAAGAAAATTACGAACACGAAGCAACCTATTGGGGCACCGCAAAAGATGATTTTGCCCAATGGTACCGCGCAAATAAATTGAATCAATAAAAACAAAAAGCCGAATCCAAATTGTTCGGCTTTTTTATAAATCAAAATTTATTGTTGACATGAACATTGTTTACATATAATATAATAATGGAACATTTGAAAAATTGTTCAAATAATCAAAGGAGGACTTGCGTGGATAAAGTTGCAGACATTCGTGGGCAATTACCCGATGATCAAGACATTTACAATTTAGCGGAATTTTTCAAAATGTTCGGTAATCCAACGCGTGCGAAAATTTTGCATTGCTTGCATTTAAGCGATTTGTACGTAGGGGAGATTGCCGAAATACTTGGCATGAGCATTTCCGCGGTGTCGCACCAATTGTGGATTCTGCGGGCGGCAAAATTGATTAAGTGCGTTAAGGAAGGGAAAGAAGTTAAATATTCCTTGGACGATGACCATGTGAATTTAATTATGGATTGTGGCTTGACCCACGTGAGAGAATAAAGGAGAGAATTGAAATGACAAAAGTATTTCGCTTGAAGGATTTGGACTGCCCGAATTGTGCGGCAAAAATGGAACAAGCAGTTAACAAGATTGATGCGGTCAATCAAGTGACCGTTAATTATATGACACAGAAAATGATGATTGATGCGGATGATTCACAATTTGATTCCGTCATGCAACAAGTCGTTAAGGTTTGCAAAAAGATTGAACCTGATTGCAAAATTATCATGTAAATAAAGAAAAGGAATTGATATGAAAAAAAAGTTAGTACGCATTTTGGTTGCGTTAGGTTTGTTTGTTATCATTTTCACAGTTGACAAGATTATCGACCTTGGCAGCGTTTTTACGGGCGTAGCGGGCTTTCTGTTTCCATTTGCATTGTATTTGGCAGTTTATTTGTTGGTTGGTTACGATGTGCTGTGGAAAGCCGTTCGTAACATTACTCGCGGTCAATTTCTGGATGAAAACTTCTTGATGGTAATTGCAACAATGGGGGCATTCGGATTAGCAATTTACCGTGGTGTCACTGGTCAACCGTTAGAAGGTTTTGATGAAGCATGTGCCGTGTTGTTGTTTTACCAAGTCGGGGAATGGTTACAAAAATACGCAACGGGAAAATCGCGTAACTCGATTGCACATTTAATGGATTTACGTCCAGACTATGCGAATTTGCAAGTTGATGAGCAAATTAGCAAAGTTGACCCCAGTGAAGTTGCTGTTGGTTCTGTTATTGTGGTAAACCCCGGCGAAAAAATTCCTTTGGATGGAATTGTGGTTAAAGGTAGTTCGGACGTTGATACCAAAAGTTTGACAGGTGAATCATTGCCGCGTGCGGTTAAAGTTGATGATACTGTTTTAAGTGGTTGTGTGAATTTGACCGCCCAAATTATGGTGCGGGTCACCAAAGCCTTTTATGATTCAACGGCTTCCAAAATTTTGGATCTAGTTGAAAATGCTTCGATGAAAAAATCAAAAGCCGAAAATTTCATTACTAAATTTGCACGTTACTACACGCCAATTGTTATCTTTTCGGCAATCTTGTTAGTGGTGGTTTCTGGACTGATAACATGGGATTGGGGTACATCAATTTATCGTGCGTTGAATTTCTTAGTTGTTTCGTGTCCGTGTGCCTTGGTGATTTCGGTTCCGTTGTCGTTCTTTGTGGCATTAGGTGTGGCATCAAAAAATGGCATCTTGGTCAAGGGTTCAAACTATTTAGAAAAATTAAACCAAGCGCGGATTTTTGTGTT
>CAZXAV010000029.1:3458-9542 GCA_964638195.1 uncultured Prevotella sp.
ATGGGGATTGTTCGTCAGAACATTGTTTTCTCAATTTTAGTCAAAGTTGCCATTTTGGTTTTGTCGGCTTTTGGTATTACGAATATGTGGGTAGCAATCTTTGGGGATGTCGGTGTGGCAATGTTGACCATTCTAAATGCATTGCGGGTGAACACTAAATTAAAACAATTAAAAAAAGCGTGCTAATCAACACGCTTTTTTATATTAGATTTGAAAGATTAAAACAAACTCAAATCAACAGGTTTTTCTGGTAAATCTTGAATGTTTCCTTTGTCGATCGTTGTGCCGGGTTCTGGTTTAATTACTTCATCTTCTCCATAGGTTGGTTGAGTCGGTTTGTCGGGTGTTGGATTATCTGGTATCGGGGTGTCAGGTGTTGGGTTTGTCGGGGTTAAGCTTGCACCAGTTTCTTTATTCCAATCATGTGTGAAACCCAAGCCAACGCTAAATTTCCATACGAGTGATTTAGTACGATATGCAGCCGAAACGGTGGCTTTGGCACTTGCCCAACGTTCTTGTGGATTCAAAATGCCGCCAACGCCAACGCCAATGCCAAGTTTATCGTTGACATTCCAGGTATGTTCAGCATTAACACCGAATGGGGTGCTAATACCGTTGGTATCAAATTGCAAACCGGCCTTAGTTCCAACAGATACATGATTGCCATTATTCAATGTCTTACCACCAGCAATGGTACCAAATAATTGGACCGAATTATCGCCGCCTTTGAAGTTATTGTAACCTTTATTGTAATCAATTTCGCCACCGTATGTGATGTCCCAATTTTGGTCTAATGGCTTGGTTGCACTGAAGCCCAAACCAACACCAGTGTATTTGTTGGTCGAGTTGACGGTCACCGATGGGTTGAATGTAAGATCTTTGTTGGCACCTTTGATTAAAGTATCCGCGTTAATATTGGTGTTATAACCCAACGCTTTTACATGGTCCGCCGAGTGTTCCAAGGCATATTGTGTAGCATATTCATAAACTAAACCACGGCACATTGCTAGGTTGCCAAACACGGCTGATTTATATAAAATTTCTGCGGTTTCATTGACGATGTTTGAGATTTGGTCAACATTTCCTTTAGCAGCCAAAGATTTGATTTTGTCCAAATTGTTGGCGACTTGATTTGCCATTTTTTTACCGTCTTGACCTTTGACCGCATAGCCATATTGCGTGTAGTTGAGAATGTCAATTTTGAGTGCGTTTAAGACTGCGGTGGCATCTTTGATTGCATTACGTTCGCCTTTGGCGATGACATGCAAAAATTCATTGTAGTTGTCGCCTTCGTCGTCGGCAACAGTGGGGAAATTAATTGCGGCCTCATCGGCACCGAAAAGAACCACAGTTTTAGCCCCCAATGCCATGTGGATAAAGTGTTTAACTGCGCTGCTAGCTACTGGGAGATTGACTTGATCCGTGGTGCCAACACCTTTGTTGATGGCAATCTTATCCATTTCTTGTGGGGTTAAACCAGAATTGGCAACGGTGTGATCTTCCGCCGCCTTGTAACAGTTCGCGATTTCCAAACTTCGGGCGTTTGCGTCAGCCAAATAACCAGCGATTTCGCTTTGAACTTTGGCTTCCAATTTGTCATAGCCAGTCATTTTGTTTAAATCACTGTTAATCACATTGGTCAAAGTTTTTACCGCTTTCTTTTCAGAGTAGTTGTCCATCGCTTTTTGATAAAGCATGGTTTGTTTGCTTGATGAAACCATTTTAGTATTTTGTTTAGCAGGGGATGCCGTTGCGACGGCACAATTCAACATGCCAGCCAAAACCGCTGGAATCAGTATCCCCTTTTTTACTAATTTGTTAATTTTTAATTTATTTTCCATGCTTGTATTCTACCAAAAATTTTAATTTTAGTCAATAAGTCCCGTATAAATATTTTGACAATTTTTCTAAATCTAAAACCATGCCAAAACTATGGATTCAAAAAGTGCTTGTTTTATTTAGCAAGACATGTTATGATATTGGCACACGCGGGAGTAGCACAGCGGTAGTGCGTCGCCTTGCCAAGGCGAAGGTCGTGAGTTCGAACCTCATTTCCCGCTCCAAATAATTAACTAATCAAATCTTTTGCAAAGAGTTGTGAAAAACAGGAGAGAATGAATGCAAGATTTTTTAACCTTTGTTGACAGAGTAGAATTTAGAAATTGGCTTGCAAAGCACTGTCTTTCGAGTGATGGAGTTTGGCTTTTATTCGGTAAAGCACAAGGTCCAAAAACTATCAAAGCAAATGAAGCACTGGAAGAAGCGTTGTGCTTTGGTTGGATTGATGGGCAGATGCAGAGTATTGACAACAAAACCTATCTAAAATATTTTTCAATGCGTAAGAAAAATAGCAAGTGGTCAATTAAAAATAAAACATTGGTTAAAAGCCTTGAAGAGCGTGGACTGATGACAGAATATGGCAGAAATAAAATTCATGAAGCCAAACAAAACGGACAATGGGATACCATAGACCCGATGACATATACAGAAGAACAAGTTAGTGTGTTGGATAAAATTTTGGAAGGACACGAACCAGCACATACCAATTTCCAAGCAATGTCGATGTCGGTAAAAAAGACATATACCAGAGCATATTTTGATGCCAAAACAGATATTGGACGTGAAAGGCGTATTGCGTGGATTATTGAACGATTAAATAAAAATTTGAAGCCGATGTAGGACATAATTTAGTTGCAAGCATTACAAATTAGTTAAAAATAATTTATCCCAAAATTGACAAACGATAAGCATGTCGCATATAATGATAATTACTTTAATTTGGTACGGGAGGAAAGAAAATGCGCATTATTACTATCAGCCGTGAATTTGGTAGTGGCGGTCGTGAGTTTGGTAAACGCTTGGCAGACAGTTTAGGCTTTGGATATTTTGACCGTCAAATTTTGGAAGAGTTGTCGCAAAAATTGGCATTAGACCAAAATTATTTGGAACGTACCTTGGACACCAATTGGACACAGAATTACACCTTATCTTTCGGCAAAACTTTGACCTTGAAGACGTTAGCCGCCAAAAACAGCTTACTGCTTGCTGAACAGCATAAATTGGTCAAACAATTAGCAACCCAAGGTGACTGTGTGATTGTTGGCGCCAATGCTGATTTAGTGTTAGATGAACTGAACCCTTTACGGATTTTTGTGTATGCAGATATGGCATCAAAGGTTGCCCGTTGTCTTGAACGTCAGACTGAAACCGAAAATTTTAGTGACAGAGAATGGGAACAAAAAATTAAAGCCATTGATAAAGGTCGTGCCGCCACCCACGACATGGTGACGTCAATTTATCCATGGGGCGATAAACGGGGTTATGACCTTTGTGTCAATACATCCGCCACAGCCATTTCAAGTATCATTCCTGCCATGAAACAATTTGTCACAACTTGGTTTAAGGAACAACAAAAGGAGCAACACAATGGGGATTAAGTTATCGGATCATTTCACTTATCGTAAGTTACTTAAATTCTGTCTGTCCCCAATTATCATGATGGTGTTTACTTCTATTTATGGTGTGGTTGACGGATTGTTTGTTTCAAACTTCGCGGGTAAAACCCCGTTTGCGGCAATCAATTTGATTTTCCCGTTCATTATGATTTTAGGCGGAATTGGTTTCATGATTGGTTCGGGTGGTACAGCGTTAATTGGCAAAACTTTGGGGCAAGGAAAACGCGACAAAGCCAACCAATACTTTTCCATGATTATTATCTTGACTTTGGTTCTGGGGGCAATCTTGACCGCGATTGGGGTTGTCTTTATCCGCCCAGTGGCAAAATTACTTGGTGCGGAAGGCGCTATGTTGGAAGACTGTGTAATGTACGGACGAATTTTGTTATCGTTCAATATATGCTTCATGTTGCAAAATGTTTTCCAAGTCATTTTCCCCGTTGCTGAAAAACAAAAGTTAGGTTTGTATTTCACTTTGGCGGGTGGCATTACCAACATTGTTTTGGATGCCTTGTTTATCGGTGTCTTCAAATGGGGCATTGTTGGTGCCGCAGTCGCAACGGGTATCAGTGAAACTGTGGCAGGGTTGTTACCGATTTTTTATTTCTTATCAAAACGCAACCATAGTCTATTACGTTTAACCAAAACAAAAATGGAATTCCGCGCCATGTTGCAAGTTTGTGGTAACGGTATTTCGGAATTGTTTTCCAATATTTCGGGTTCGATTGTTAGTATCGTTTACAATTTGCAATTATTGAAATATGCTGGCGAAAACGGGGTGGCAGCTTACGGTGTGTTGATGTACGTTCAGTTTATCTTTATTGCAATTTTTATCGGTTACACCATTGGTTCTTCGCCCGTCATCAGTTATCATTACGGTGCTGAAAACCATGATGAGTTAAAAGGTCTGTTAAAGAAAAGTCTAAAACTTAATTTGTTAGCGGGTATTATCATGTTCGTTTTGGCAATGTGTTTAGCAATCCCTTTTGCTCAAATCTTTGTTGGTTATGACCAAGATTTGTTGGATTTGACTTCACATGCGTTCCGCATTATTTCCATGAACTTCTTGATTGTCGGCGTCAATATTTTCATCTCGTCGTTTTTTACAGCATTAAATAACGGCATAATTTCAGCCATTATTTCAGTCTTACGTACGCTTTGCTTCAAACTATTAGCCGCAATCTTATTGCCAATTTGGTTTGGAGTTGAAGGTATCTGGTGGTCGATTACTTTTGCCGAAGGCATGGCGTTAATTATTTCCTTGATTTTCTTGTTCGCCAAAAAGAAGAAATATCATTATTAAGTGTGCGATAAAAAATGTTATTTAACGTTTAATTGTGTTGCCAATGCTTGCCATGCCTTCATGACCGCATCTTCTTTTTTGCCTTCCAACATGATACGCAACAATGGTTCAGTTCCGCTTTTGCGAATTACTTTGCGGATACCATGTGGCAAAGTGAAATTTTCAAGAATTGATTCGTAATTATCGGGTAATTCTTCAATATTAAGATTACGATTGAATTGGTAGTAGGGATGGTATGTTTTCAAAATTTGTTGTAATCCCGCTAAACCTTTTGCGTGGTAAGCATCGGCAATTAAAATCATGGCATCCACAGCATCTGATGTGCCAAGATTGGGGTCAAAATAATAATGACCGCTTTTTTCTGCACCAAAATTGACGTGGGCGGTTTGCATTTCGTGCATTACGTTTTGACCACCGACTTTGCTGCGGACTAATTTGAAATTACGTTCCAAAGCCGTATTGACAGTTTCGTCAACTACAACACTTGATAAATTGAGTAGTGTTGCAATTAAAGTTGTAACTTCTTCACTGGATAAAACGTGGTCATGCAAATACATCATGAAACGGTCTGCATCACCGTCAACCGCAAAGCCGATTTCTAAATTGTGTTCTTGGCAATATTGGGTCAAAAACTCGGGATGGGTAGCACCGCAACCTTGGTTGATTTCGCCGTCGTAATTAACGATGTTGGTGAAACCCAAACTATGTAATTTGTGACCCAAACCACCGTTGGCACAGTCAATCACGATGTCCTTAGGTAATAAATCCCATTTATGGTAAACAGGGACGGGTGGTAATTCCAAAGTGCTTTGTTCAAAATGGTTTAAGTAAATTTTGAAACCGCAGTATTGGCATGGGTTATGTGACGCAGTAATCATTACAGCTAAACCATTTTGTGCCGCCAATTCTGGGGTGGTGGTAATGCCTAAATTGTGGACTGTACCAGTAAAGTGCTTGATAAATTCGTCCATCAATTTATCACTGCCGGTCCGACCGTCGCGCCCCACAGTGACTTCTTGCCAACCCATTGCAGACAATTTTTCCGCAATTTGTTTGCCGACATGATCGGACAATAATTTTTTGGTTAAATCACGAATTCCCGATGTTCCAAATTTTAACATAATTTTACTCCTTTAATAAATCTTGCAACCAATTTTTGAATTCGGGGATGGCTTTATATGTCGCATAGGTGGTTGCTTGGGCGAATCCCAAAGGATTGCCAATATCAAAACGTTTACCCGTCAATTCGACGTGACGCAATTTAGGTAATTTGTTAATTGCATCAACTATACATATTTCGCCTTCGCCGTCAATATGTTCACGGAC
>CAZXAV010000030.1:0-9442 GCA_964638195.1 uncultured Prevotella sp.
GTTTCACTACATTCAGATGAATAATAACAATTAGTTCCGTCACTCCAAATATCACAACCGTTAATCACACTCAAATGAAGCCATTGTTGCTTCTGCCAATGCGTACCGTCCAAAATGTATTGCTCTTCACCCTTGGAATAATAAACATTGGCTCCATCGTTCCAAACATAGCGCCCATCAAATTCGGTCAACCCTTGCCAAGTTTGGACCTGCCAAGTTTGACTTCCCTTTGCTAAACAATATTGTAATTGACCGTAAGAATAATAATAAGTTCCACCATTCTGCCAAATATAAGCCCCATAAAAATGATGCAAATTCTGCCAGTCACATTTTTGCCACGTATGATTATCGGTCAAGACATATTGAGCAGTTCCGTTTGAATAATAAATACGGACTCCGTCATTCCATACCATGTCACCGTTAAAATCGGTTAAACCTTGCCAAGTTTGTTTGTCCCAAAAATCGTGCTCGGCTAACGCCAGTTGGTTCTCGCCATACGAATAATAAACGTTTCCATCCAAATCATACCACATCATGTCACCAAAAAAATTGGTCAGCCCGGGCATATTTTGGGAATACAATTGCATTGGCTCAAAGTCATTCCGCGTAAACAAAGCGCCGTAAAGTGTATCTTTGGTCACGGGTGTGGCACTCAAATCGGTCACCGTTTGCCCGTCAAGCGTCCAACCACTAAAATAATAAGTTTCTCCGTCGACGACGACATTGTCACGCGTAAGATTTGGTTCTTGAGCACAGTTACCGTTTGCTACTACTTGGGTATCCACGATTTGACCATTATACGAAAACTTAACGGTATGGTATTCGGTATTGATGGCTGTATACGCCGAAACCATAACCATACTGAGACAACTGCTGCCAATAATTGCCAACATCACGACCAAGACAGCAACATAAAGACCAGATACCAGTTTTTGTACTTGCTTTGGGGTCATTTGGTTTTACCGCCCATAAAAGTAAAAACACACAACTTGCACACATCTTGATTATAACCAAGATTACGCATGGCAACGAAATTGTCTGTTTTTACTTTTGTATCCACTGAGTAAATTGTACACCGAAATTGTTATGCTTAACAATGGTTATTTAAGACATAACGCACCATCGCGTTCAATGTATTTTCGGGGTAAGCCACCTCACCAGTTAAAACATCTTGACACTTCACCATGGCGCGGTCACAAGTATTAGCAAAAAGATTACGCGCCCCATAAATTTGGTCGTAATTGCCCCCCGATAAATACACCACGCGCGCCGTCTCAAAATTGCTTAATCGCGTCGCAAATTCGTTCAAATGGTCAATGACAAATTTATTAAAGATACTGGCAGGAATTTGATATCCGTTGGCAGTATATTTTTCTTCCAACAAAACTTCGTATGTCGGTGTACATTGTGCCAACAATTGCATTGCGGTCTCGTAATTGACGTTGAAGTTATCAACAATCTCACCGACCAAGTAACCCGAGCCCAAATCAAAATGCGACATCTGGGTTAAACCATCACCTAAAATATTGGCAACCGATGTTGAGAAGAAATCACAACGTACCAACGTACAGCCAGCATCGCGGACTTTTTCTGGAATCATAAACAATTCACAAGCCGCAACCGACACAAATTTGTAATTCAAGAAACCCGCACGTTGAATCGCGCTCAAATCAATCAAATAACGGAATTCTTGGTTGATGGTTAAAGCACTGGATACCATTTCGACACCCACCGTTGCCGTACCCAACACGTCAATCAAAACTTCGTTGTATTCTTCTAATTTGTAGTACAAAGCTTGTTTGCGGATAATTTCAACGTTGGTCGTATCAAATTTAGTGTCATTCCATAACGTTTGCAAATGTTGACGATTGATTTTGGTCATGTGGTCAAAAGCAATCGCACTGGTTTGTGTTTGTACTTGGCAAAATTGGTTTGCCACCCCAATGTATAAAATTGCGGGGACTTTCCCAACCCCTTTGACCATTTCTGCTACCACCGCATTCACCGTATTGGTAAAATCCGTGCGGTCGGTAAAATGACAATCCATAATACCACTGTAATCTTTACGAACCGTAGTCAACGGTGTCAAATTTTGTCCGCAATTAACACGCGCAATTCGACCAACCACTTGGGTGTCATCAAAATACAGCACAGCAATCAAATTATTCTTCATAATAAATAATTTCCTTTCCATCTTTATCTTTCATAGGATTCTTTGCATTTTCGTCGTGATACATTTTAATCCCAATTTTGTTGGGTGCATCTGAACGATACAATGTTTGATATACTCCATCAATTTGGACTTTTTGATAGATTTGTTGTGTGAACCTTAGGGCATGTAAAAAATTCTCACTAGGTCTAAGTTTAATTTTAAAAGTCACCGTTGGCTTAACTTTTAATAACAAACAAACATATTCATTACTCACGGTCACCGAGTCATCATCATTGGCGTAAGCAATTTTCAACCCATCCAAAGAATCAAAACAAGTGGCAAGCGTTTTTAATTGGTCAATTTTACATTGTGCCCATTTATCTTTACCAACAGCAACGTCACCAAAATCCAAATCACTAACCAAAGATAAATTTGCTCTTGTAATGTCAATACAATCAGCATTTGTTTCTTTTACACGGCACATTTCCGCGTCAAAGAATAACTGGTTCTTGCTGTCATAATAAACTGGTAAACGTCGTGAAACTTTTAAGACAACGCGGTTCGGAAATTCCGCTGTAATACTTTGCACTTTTAAGGTGGGGTCAACTGACTTCACCCCTTGTATAATGGCTTGCGTATTCAAATTAAATAAAATGTTTTTTCCTTTCAAACCACTCTTAGCAATTATTTCATTCTTTTCTTCATCTTTCAAAACATCAGATGTTGTTGTTACATCAAGGATTTCGACATCTTTCACAACAAAAATCGTGCCGCAAGTGATACCGATACCAGCAAAAACAATGAAGATAATCAACATGGCTAATAAAACCCGATTTTTCATTCTATGATAGTATAAGTCACACCGCAAACTTGGTCAAACATAATATGAATTAATGTCTCAATTACAAATCATTGGCGGCAACCGTTTACACGGTCATTTACGTTTAACCGGAGCGAAAAACAGTCTACTACCGATTATGACAGCCAGCCTAATGGTACACGGCACAGTGTGTTTACATGACGTGCCAAAACTGTCTGATTTGACCCAGATGTTACATATTCTTGCGGGTTTAGGCTGCGTGGTCAACATACAAGGTGACACCGTTAAAATTGATGTCCATGAATTGAATACCCATATCATTGACCCTAATGCCGCCCCCAAAATCCGCGGCAGCATTTTTGTCATGGGTGCAATGCTTTCTCGCCTTGGCAAAGTCCAATTACCGTTCCCCGGTGGTTGTGCGATTGGCAGTCGTCCGATTGATTTGCATTTAACCTTATTACGTCAAATTGGAGTCAAATGTCATTGCAGCCGCGACATGATTACGGCAACCTATACACCGCGCCATCACCGTAAGCCCACTGTATTAACCATTGACTTCCCGTCGGTCGGTGCGACCGAAAACATCATCCAAGCCACCGCCTTAGGCATTGCGGGCAACGTTTATATCATCCATGGTGTTGCGAAAGAACCCGAAGTGGTCGACCTGTGCAACTTCCTAAACCAATGCGGCGCACAAATTGAAGGGGCTGGCACTGACACCATTACCGTGCACAGTGTACCGACTTTACACGGAACAACATATACACCCATCCCCGACCGCATCAATACTGGCTCGTATTTAATCGCAACCGCGACAGTCGGTGGTGACGTGACTTTAACCAATACTGTGCCCGCCCACCAAATCAATTTAATCAACAAACTAAAAGCGGTTGGGGCTAAAATCACCACAACCGCCGACAGCATTCACATTGTCATGAACCGACGTCGTCCGCACCATTTCAACATTCACACCGCACCATACCCCGGTTTCCCGACCGACTTGCAAAGTCAATTTTGCGTACTGGCGGCACTCACCAAAGGTCATTCAAGCATCACCGAGAACTTATTTGAGAACCGTTTCCGCTACGTGCCAGAATTGGTGAAACTAGGTGCCCAAATCAACGTCAATCACAACCAAGCCCAAATTAAAGGCGTTCACGCGTTTTCTGCCACACCAACATCACCTTTATGCCCCAGTTCCTACCAAATTCCCGACCCACAAAGTTGTACGGGTACGACGGTCACTGCGCATGATTTACGCGGTGGTGTGGCTCTGGTCATCGCGGCATTGGCTGCCCAAGGCACAACGACCGTAGAACATGCCGAGTACATCTATCGCGGTCACCATGACATCGTCAAAGACTTACGTCAGTTGGGGGCGAATATTGTGGCACTTGACCAGTAAGGTCTTGCACAACTTTACGGAATTCGTCACCACGGTGTTCGTAATTAGTAAACTGGTCAAAACTGCTGCCACTGGGACTGAACAAAACCACACCGGGTCGTGGCACGACTTGTGATGCCCGTTTGACCGCGGCAGCCAAATTGGTAACCGCATTGACGTGCGTCAAACCACAGGCTTGTGCCACTGTCATCACTTGTTCACGAATTGCACCGAAAACCAAAACCTGCGTGACGTGAGTTGGTAATTGGGTCAACAGTTCGTGATAATCCTGTCCTTTGCTTAAACCACACAGAATTAAACAAGTCGGCATTTTCAACGCATGCACCGCCGCCAAAGTTGCCGCCATGTTAGTGGCTTTGCTATCGTTATAAAAAGCCACACCATCGTGATCCGCCACCAATTCCATACGGTGTGGTTGGGCTTGGTATTGGCATGCTTGCCAAATGACTGACAATGGTAACCGTAAACGACGACCCACAGCAATGACCGCTAACGCATTCGATAGAGTATGCGGCATGCCACCCAAAGCACTGACCGCACCTAATGCTCGCGCTCGTCGTCCACGCTTTTCCCACACTTGCCCGTCTTCGACATAATACCCAGACACTGCCTCTTGCGTGCTGTACCAAATCACCCGTGTCTTACGTGACCGCTCCACAGCCTTGCCAACCGCTTGTGCATTTGCATCGTCCCAATTGATGACCAAACAATCGCGGCGCGTTTGCTGTGCCACAATTTGAGTTTTACAGCGGATGTATTCTTCCATGTTTTGGTGGCGGTCTAAATGGTCCGCGGTAATATTGGTCAGCACGGCAATTTGCGGATGCAACAAATGCGTTTGCTCTAACATAAAAGACGACACTTCAACGACTGCAATCGCACCATGTAAATGTTGTGCCACACGTGACACGGGTACACCCACATTGCCACATAAGACGGTCTTTGCTTCCGCCAACATACACATACGATAAATTTGGTTTACAACCGTGGTTTTGCCGTTAGTGCCCGTTACCGCCACCAAACGACGTGGACGCAGATGTCGGTCGCAATAAAATGGCAATTCAACTTCGGGAACAATCGGCACAGTTTCTTGGTGCAAATCTGCGGCGGGCACACCCGGTGAAACCACACAAAAATCGTAATCACCCGCCACGGCTTCTTTGGCATCGGCAACCACAACCGTTTCCATGCCGCGTGCCACCAAATAGCTTTCTGCTGCCTTACCACTGACACCGTAACCAATAATTTTCGCTTTCATAGCCATGCTTATGAAAGTACAACGCTAAACATACATCACAGACAAAACCAAGACGATTCCCATAATGACGGTCACTACCGCATAGACTGCCACAATTTTAGATTCTTGCATGCCACCTTTTTCCAAATGGTGATGAAATGGTGCCATCCGAAAAATGCGTTTGCCCTTGGTAATTTTGAACCAAGCAACTTGCAAAATCGTGCTTAACGCTGACCAAACGAACACGATGCCCAAGAAAATCAAAGCAAACCCTAAACCCGAAAATAACGAAATCATGGCAATAAAACCGCCCAAAAATAACGAACCAGTATCCCCCATGAAAACCGATGCTTTTTTTGTGTTGAAAATTAAGTACCCCAACAAACCACCGACAGCCACCGCCACCAAATTACCAATGGTCGTGACTTCGTCCCCGATGTCGGTCAACGCAATCAAAGCGTAAATAAACAACAAATAAAGTAACGATGTTGTCCCGGCTAAGCCATCCAGACCGTCGGTCAAATTCACCGCATTCGTGGTCGCGACCAAAACCAACAAGGTCAAAGCGAAAATACCGACACCGCCAATCTGCCAAAACACGTTCAAAAACGGCACCCAAATTTCGCCAGTCGGATTGCTGCGCATGTAAAACACCGCCACCAAAATGGCAATACCTAACTGTCCAATAATCTTTTGATAGGCTCGCAAGCCCAAATTTTGATGGTGTTTGATTTTCAAAAAATCGTCTAAGAAACCAACAATTCCATAACCAAAACTAGCAACCACGATAATCAGACACAACGGCGTATCCCAACCAACAAAGATGGCGGCAATCAAAACGATTGGCAAGATAAAAATTAAACCACCCATGGTTGGCGTGCCTGCTTTGGATGCGTGCATGTCCACATATTTCAAAATGGATTGTCCCGCTTTCAAACGGCGTAACCAAGGAATCAAAACAACTCCCGTAATTACCGCCATGACAAACGCAATCAAAACCAACCACAAATCAGCCTTGTAATCCACATTACCTCCGTAAAATATTATCTAACACTTTGCTGTCCATATACGGAATTTTTTGGTGATTGATTTCCATGTAATTTTCATGTCCTTTACCCGCAATCACCACCAAGTCACCCATTTGTGCTTGTTTAATCGCGTATTCAATGGCTTCCGCACGGTCGACAATGCGCGTGTATTTGGCATCAGTTGTGCCGTCCAAATGTTGATTTAACGTCGTAACGTCCTTGGTAATAATGCCACGTTCAATTTCGTCAATAATGGCATTCGGGTCTTCGGTGCGTGGATTATCACTGGTTAAAACTACATAGTCAGCCAACTGATACGCAATTGCACCCATCTGCGGGCGCTTGGTGCGGTCACGGTCACCGCCGCAACCAAAGACCACAAACAATTTGGCTTTACGTGGCAAAATTGCCCGTGCGTTTTGCAATAATTGATTTAGCCCGTCGGGCGTATGTGCGTAATCGATCACCGCAGTAACACCATGCACATGGTAAAGGTTAAACCGTCCGGGAACCGCGGGCATAGTTTCTAAGGCTTCTTTAATCACATCCCAATTCACACCATAATGGTTACTTAACAATGCCGCCGCCACCGCATTATAAACATTGTAAAGCCCCGGTAAAGACAAATGGCATTGGTCGGCTTTGCCCAAGATAAAATCACTGCCATGCACCGACAAATTCACATGGTCAATGAATGCCCATTGTGCCGTTCCCACAATCGTATCATGTTTTAAGGAATAAGAAATGGTGAACACATCAGGTTTGTTACGGACTGCATCGGCAACGACTAAGCCATAATTATCGTCGGCATTGATGACCACCGTTCCGCTTTGCAGATTTTGGAAAAAACTTAATTTGGTATCTTTGTAACGTTCAAAGGTCTCAAAAAAATCCAAATGGTCTTGGGTAATGTTGGTAAAAATCACACCGGCAAAATTGATCCCCGCCAATTTGCGGTAATAGATGGCGTGCGCGGATATCTCCATTACCACATCACGCACACCATTTTGGTACATGCAAGCCATGGCTCGGTGCAAATCAATCGGGTCAGGTGTCGTCAAAGTTGTGACGCCTTCCCAAGTTTTCCCCGCATTAAAAACTCCCGTTGTACCAATTAAGCCAACATTTTTCCCCGTTGCCATTTCCAAAATGTGGCGCATGATATAAGTAGTAGTGGTCTTGCCGTTGGTGCCAACCACGCCAGTAATCCGCATTTTGTCGGCAACGTTACCATAAAACTCTTTGGCGGCAAGTGCCATTGCCACACGGACATCTGGTACTACGATATGCACAATATCGTCGGGAACGTTCACCGCCACGCCAGTTGCGCTGACAATCACCGTCGCACCGTTTTGGATGGCTTCCGCCACATAACGACCGTCCTTTAACGCAAAATAAAGACCGCCTAACTGAACTTGTTGGCTATGGTGATAAAGACCAGTGACGGTAACGGCAACACCACCAACCGTGATTTTAACTTTACGGATTCGCATAACCAACACTATGCCGTCAAGCCATTAAAAATTTGTCGAAAACAGAATTTTATTCTAAGGCAATCAAATAGTAGTAAATATTTTGACCGCCGTTCACCACAGTAACATCGGTCATCGGGAATTTGTTTTGAATTTTTTCTGCCACTGATTGTGCGTCAGATTCTTTAACATCTTCGCCATAATAAATGGTAATTGAACCCATGCTGTCTTTTACCAAGATTTCACACAATTTCATCGCGACTTCGTTCGGGTTTTTGCCTTTGGTAATGATTGATTTTTCATCCAAACCAATGACATCACCTTTCTTGATATCCAAATTGTCCATCTTCGTATCGCGAACCGCATAAGTGACCGATGCCGAAACCACGTTTTCCATGGTCGACAAGAACGTTTGGGTGTTTTCGTCCACACTGGCATCTGGCGAGAACGCAATTGCCGCCGAAATACCTTCGCAAACACTCTTGGTCGGGATAATTACAATGTTCTTTTTGGTTAAAGATTGTGCGTTCATTGCTGCCAAAGTGATATTTTTGTTGTTCGGGAAGACGAAAATCGTCTTAGCATGAACACGGTCGCACGCCGTCGCAATTTCTTCCGCACTGGGATTGCTGGTTTGACCGCCTTTAATCACGAAATCCACACCTAAATCACGTAACAAGGTGCAAATTCCTTCACCAGTTGCCACTTGCACCAAGCCTTGTTCCTTGTCGGGAATGTTACGACTGTTACGTAATTCACGGTTTTGTTCCAACATGTTTTCAATCTTGATTTTGGTAATTTCACCCAATTCCAAAGCCGCACCCAAAGCCAAATTCGGGGTATTGGTATGCACGTGGACTTTGACCATCGTCAAATCACCGACGCAAATCACGCTGTCACCCAATTCCATCAAGCGCATACGGAATTTATCAATGCTTGCCATCGTGGTCGTCTTTTTAATGTTAACCACAAAGAATTCGGTACAATAAGCAAATTCGATTTCGCTGATATCGTCGATTTCGGCAACTTCGTCCGCGGTATCACGGAAAACCATGGTATCACGGTCATTTTTCAATTCCATGACTTCCAAATTACCTTCCAACGTTGCCAACAAGCCCATGAAAATGGTAATCAAGCCGCGACCACCCGAATCAACCACACCGGCTTTCTTCAAAACTGGTAACATTTCGGGCGTTTTTGCCAAAATTACTTCACCTGCATCAATTACTTTTTGCAAAAACGGCACAAAATCCGTGGTATTACGCGCATATTTTTCGGCTTCTTCCGCCATGACACGAATAACGGTCAAAATCGTACCTTCTTTC
>CAZXAV010000031.1:0-8995 GCA_964638195.1 uncultured Prevotella sp.
TTACCTTGGAAGGTGAAGCCGCCGACATGCCGTTTTTAATTGCATTGGTCATTGCAATTGACAATATCTTTGATAAAATTACCAACTCGAAATAATTTGTTGATGTAACCGCAGAGTAGTTTATCGTAGTAACGCTTCAAAGGTGTTTGGTCCTGCGACACCGTCGACGGTTAAGCCGTTGGCGGCTTGGAAAGCGCGTACTTGCGAAGCGGTGTTCGCACCAAAAATACCGTCGGGGGTGGTTTCAAAACCTTTGACGTACAAGGCTGCTTGTAAAATCCAAACAATATTGCCGCGACTGCCTTGGGCAACACTGCGGATGGCGGCTTTGGTTTTCGCGCCGAAAATGCCATCCACGGTTAAGCCAGACCCATAAGTCATATTTAATTCGATTTGCAAAGCCTTGATTAAGGCTTTTTTAGATTGTGGACCCCAAATTCCGTCTACTGTCAGACCGGCACCGTAACGTGAATTCAAAGTGGTTTGAATGCTGCGGATGGTGCTGTTCGTGCTTGTGCCAGTATTGCCAGTATTACCGCCCGTCGAACCACCCGATGGGTTACAATTAACTCCAACCGATTGCGCCAAACTGCGTGCAATCGCGTCGGCATACGCATCAAATTGACGGTCAAATAAAGCGTTGTCTTGGTCGTTGCTGATAAAACCTAATTCTAACAACAGAGCGGGGGCGTTGGTTTCGCGTAAAACACTTAAATTGGCGCGTTTGACACCGCGGTCACTTTGCACGCCAAGGTTGACCAAAGCTTGTTGTAAGGCTTCGGCGGCTTGTACTGATTTATTGGATGCGTTGTTATAAACAATCGTTTCGACCCCGTTTGCCGCCGTACTGGTTGCCGAATTGCGGTGGAAAGAAGCGAACAAATCTACATTGCGACTGTTGCTGATGCGACTGCGTTCCAATAAGGGGATAAATTCATCGGTCGTACGGGTGTATATGACATTGATACCACATCTTTCTAATCGTTCGCCAACCGCCAATGCCATCCGTAAATTATCGTTTTTTTCGTAGCGCGAACCTTTGACCGCGCCTGCATCGTATCCGCCGTGCCCGGCGTCAATTACTATTGTTGCCATGGTTATAGTTATGGTATAAACATTTTTTTTGTTACTCCCATAGACTAGAAATAGTTCAAAAGGAGAAAATATGGGAACAGGTTATCTAAAAATTGCGACCAGTACCGCCAATGGCGTGGCTCCGGTCGCCAATGCTTCTTACATAATTAAAGACAAAAGCGGAGCAGTACTATATACGGGATTGACGGATGCGAACGGGGAAAGTCCCGTTTATTCGTTGCAAGCACCCGACAGCGAATTTTCGCAAACGCCGTTAGCACGCGTGACACCATTCGCGCTTTATGATGTATCGGTCCGTCAAAACGATTTCCAAAGTATTGATAAAATTGACGTTCAAGTTTTTGACAAAATTACGACGGTGGTGGCTTTGAATTTAGAACCGTACATTAACGGTCAAGACGATGCCGACCAAGCGTTTATTACGCCGCCGCAAAATGTTTCGATGCCGACAACGACACGGGGACAACTCGGCACAAACGAAATTTTGGGTGCAACCCCCGGCGAACGCGTGCTGACCAGTGTGGTCGTGCCAGATTACATTACGGTCCACCTTGGTACGCCCAATAGTTCGGCAACCAACGTCCGTGTTCCGTTTATTGATTACATCAAAAACGTGGTATCCAGTGAAATTTATCCGACTTGGCCGACCAACGCGTTGTTAGCCAACATCACCGCCATTGTGACTTTTGCCTTGAACCGCATTTATACGGAATGGTATCGCGCCCGTGGTTACAGTTTTGATATTACCAATTCGACCGCTTACGACATGGCTTACGTGCAGAACCGTGAAATTTTTGCCAATATTTCGCAACTGGTTGACGGGGTGTTTACGGTTTATGCCAACCGTGAAGGTTTCCGCAATCCGTATTTTACTGAATTTTGCAACGGAACAACGGCAACCTGCCGTGGACTGTCACAGTGGGGGACGGTGTCTTTGGCGAATAATGGGCTGTCGGTTTTGGAAATTTTACGTTATTATTACCCGAAAGATTTGATTTTAAGTAATGCACCAACGGGGACGGTGCAAAGTTCTTATCCCGGTTCGCCGTTGCGTTTGGGCTCTTCGGGCACGGATGTTCGCCGCATTCAAACATTCTTGAACCGCATCCGTCAAAATTACCCGTTAATCCCTACAATCAGTCCCGTGGATGGTGTCTTCGGCGCACAAACCCAAGAAGCGGTTAAGGTTTTCCAAAGAACTTTCAATTTAACCAGTGACGGTGTCGTGGGCATCGGTACATGGAACAAAATTTCGCAAATTTATACTGCGGTTACTGGCTTGTCCGAATTAAACGGGGAAGGCGAACGGATCGGGGTTGGCACTACGCCACCGACTAGTGTGTTACGTCAAGGCAGTCGGGGCAACGATGTTTTGCAACTGCAATTTTTGTTGAACTATATTGCACAATTTTATCCCAGTGTTTTAACGGTGACCCAAGACAGTGTGTTTGGCAGCGGTACTGCCAACGCGGTGAAGAGCTTCCAAACGCAATTCGGTTTAACCGCCGACGGGGTAGTCGGTCCCGCAACTTGGAACAAATTGTACCAAGTTTACCGTACCTTGCAAAATGGCGAACCATCAAGCGGTGGTAGCAGTGGCAGCAACAAGCCAGCATGGCCGGGGGTCTACTTACGTCAAGGCAGCACGGGCAGTAACGTAGTGACTTTGCAAAATTTATTAAACAATGCCCGTAGGACTTATGCTCAATTACCATACTTGACAGCAGACGGAATTTTTGGAGCCAATACCAATAATGCAGTACGTTTGTTCCAAAGTGCGGCAGGGCTGACAGTTGATGGAATTGTTGGACCAACAACATGGAACGCATTGACAGCCTTGGCATGATTTGACAGTTTCGCGAAAAATTGTTACCATATTGAATGAAAAATATCTATTACATCGGATACCGCCAAGGGGATGCCGAAGCCAGTTTTGTCAACCAAACCATGGACGGTTACTTCGCGGGCAGTATTACCGAATTGGGTAACAACAAACGTGGTAACATCGCACATAACGCAACGACACGCGTACAGTTAAGCCAGAACGTCGAATTTGATGAACGTAACACCAAAATTATCCGCGAATTCGTGAACGAAAAATGTCGCGAAATCGTGGCAAAAGTACCGGACGCTTATTTCTATCCATATTCGCCCGTGTACGCCAGTTACGTTCCACCAGAATTGCAAGATCGTATTCTGTGCTGTAACAATCCGCGTGTTTTTGCTGTTTTGGATAGCAAATTCCAATTCCGTAAAATTTTTGAAGATGTTTTGCCGTTTGCACCTTACGAATATGTCGTCGGTTCAGAAATTATCAAACGTTTGAAAAACGGGACTTATCCCGAAAAGAAAGAAGTGGTCATTCAACGTGACTATGGTTCGGGCGGTTTCGGTACTTTGGTTGTCAGCAAAGAATATTTTACTGACCCCAAAATCAAAGAACGTTCCATCAAGGAAATTTACCCCAAAGAAACCTATTTGGTCAGTGATTACATTGAATCACTTTGTTCGACCAGTCTGCACATGTTGGTTTCCAATAACGAAGTCCATATTTTGCCGTCATCGGTGCATAAGTACACGGGACACCATAAGTTGGACTTAATGGATTTTAAGGCATTCACTAAATTGCCGAAACCCATGTTGAAACAAGCCTATGATTGCGGACGCAAATTCGGCGAATTTGTGCGTACCAGTAAAAAATACCGTATGCGCGGTTGGGTGCATATTGACTTGTTGTTTGGTAAGGACGGTAAAGTTTATGCCATGGAAGCCAACCCACGTTTTGGTGGTTCGGTTGGTTTGCAAAACCGCATGTTCCGTTCGGCAGGCTTGGAATCCGTATTTGAATACAACTATCGTGCTTTCTATGATGAAAAGACTGATTTCGGGGCAGGGTTGAAAAAGATTAAGCCGTTAGGAATTTATCGTCATGCACGTGTCGAACGTAATGCCGATGGGGAATTGGTCAGTATCGAAGCCGACAACGTCAACCGCGAAGGGTTTGACATGACTTTGGTGCGTGAAGAAGACGGGATGTATACGCACTCTGTTTATGAAGCACAAACTGAAGACTAATATTTTTACAGTACGGTAACGCTTTTGGCAAGGTTACGGGGTTTGTCGGGGTTGATGCCCAGTGATTGCGCTAAGTCCAACGCAAAGATTTGCGCGGGGATAATTTGACTGATAAATGCCAATGGATTGTCGTCGGGGAGTGGTATAGTGATAACTTTGCCGCCACGGGCTTGAATTTCGGCAACGGCGTTGGCTGTGTTATCCCCAAAAGCAATTGCCAGTGTATTATCATCGACCATGGACAACGGACCATGTTTCAGTTCGTTGGCGGGGTAACCTTCGCAATGTAGGTAACTGACTTCTTTGACTTTTAAGGCTGCTTCTAAGGCGAGGTAATAAGCAATTCCTTTGCCGATAATGAAAATGCGGTGTGGTCTGTTGGTGGGTAACGGTAAAATTTTACGTGTTTTTTGTAGTGTTTTAGTGGTTATCGTGATAAGATTATCACAAGATGTAGTGGTATAATCATTGATTAGTAGGCAACCAACCAAAACTGCCGCACAAAAGACTTTGGTGCTGGCAACGGCAATTTCTGGACCACAAAGCAAGGGAAAGACCATGTTACTGCGTTTGGCAATGGTACTGGTGGTAACGTTACATAACGCGATAATAGGAATTTGTTGTGCTTGTAAGATATCCATGCAAGCAAGGGTATCGGCGGTTTCACCGGATTGACTAATTACAATCGCAATCGCGGGTTCGTTGAGTAGAGTAGTGTCGGATAACTCGCTGCTGATATGGGCAATGGCACGAATGTGTAAATCGCGTTCGATGATATTGGCTAAGATTAAGGCGGCATGATAACTGGTGCCGCAAGCGCAGAGATGGACACATTGAACAGTTTTTAATTGTGCACGAAATTGATTACGTTGGGTAATAATCGCGGTGTTATTTTGATAAGCGGTGATAATTTGTCGAATAACGTTTGGGATCTCATTGATTTCTTTTTCCATGTAAGTTTGAAAGCCGTTTTTATCACTGGCGGTAAATGATTGGTTGAACGGTTGCCAGTGTTTGGTGATTGGTTGGTTTTGGTGAAAAAATAGTAATTTATCGTTGATGATTTCGCACGTGTCTAAATTATCAAGTGCGATAATTTGGGTGACAGTTGAAGGCAGGGCAAGGGTGTCACTGGTGATATAAAACATTTGTTGATCACGACCGATGAATAACGGAAGGTTGCCTTTCTTGGCAAGAAATAAATTGTTTTTTGAATTTTCAGTGGCACAAAAAACATATTGACCTTGTAAATAATTGTGTATCTTGTGTTTATCATGACATAATAAACACAATATGTTGGGGATGACCTCGGTATCGACCGGTGTTTTAAGTTTAATCTGTTTTGCTGCTAATTGATCACGTAATGCTTGATAATTTTCAATAATCCCATTGTGGACCACGGCAATTGTCCCATCCGCGGATAAGTGCGGGTGAGAGTTTTTGATATTCACCGCACCGTTGGTTGCCCAACGTGTATGTCCGATACAAACTGTGGTTGCGGGTTGATTTTTGGCTTTTTGGGCTAATTGGTTGATGTCACCGATTGCTTTGATAACTTTTAACTGGGTCGATGTGCGGTAGGCTAAACCTGCGCTATCGTAACCACGGTATTCCAAAATCTTTAAGCCTTGTAATGTACGATCAACCAAATTTTGTGGTTGTCGACTAAGACAACCGAAGATTCCACACATACCATAATTTATGTTTTGGGTCGGAAAGATGTTAGCGGAGTTATACAGTCATTTATTATGTGATTTTCGTTTGTTAAAATAGAATTTTTTTTGATAAGATAAATCATGGAATTAAAATCAAGTGATTACAAAGTTGAAATTTCGGCACGCCATGTGCATTTGTCACAAGCAGATTTTGTGACTTTGTTTGGCGCTGATGCTAAAATGGAAAATTTGAAACCTTTAACTGTCAATGGTGAATTCAAATCGGATAAAACGGTGACGATTGTGGGACCGAAACGTAATTTGGAACGTGTTGCGGTGTTAGGACCTTTCCGTGCGCAAACCCAAGTCGAAATTTCGGTCACCGATAGTTATAGTTTGGGGGTTAAAGATGTCCCCGCGCGGATGAGCGGTGATTTGCACGGTTCGGCACCTGTAACGTTGGTCGGTACGGTTGGGACGGTGCAGTTAGCCGAGGGAATGATTATTGCTTTACGTCATATGCACATTAACCATGCTGATATGCAAAAATTTGGTTTGGCTGATGGACAAAAAATTGAGATTACGGTTGGCACGACCCGTCAAATTACATTCCACAACGTTATTGTGCGTGAATCGGCGGTGGCATTTCCAACCGTTCATTTGGATACGGACGAAGGTAATGCGGTACATTGACCGCTGACGGCGTGCGATAATATTTATTTGCCGTTTCCACATAACTAAGTTATACTTAAAGCAGTTATTGGGGGAAAATTGAACCAGTTACGCAAAAAGTCAATTTCTGCATTGGTGCTAACCGCTGTGTTGTTGGTTTTTTGCGTGTTTATGTTGTGTCCCAAACCCGTAAATTCCGTGCAAAGTTTGCCGGGATTGGGGGGGAAGCCGGCGGCAGCTGAATATTTGGTCAGTGTTTTTGATGCCAATGCTTTTACTTATGGTCAATTGGGCTTGTATTTAACCCGCCCAGAAAAGCCATCTAAAAATAATGTTTACTACGGCACGATTAGCACGGAAGAAATAATTGGTTCTAAACAAGAATTTTACCCGACATTCCGAGCCTTAGTGCGGCATGATGACCAATGGTATGACATTACCGATGACCAAGATGCGGATTTTTATATCAGAACCGATGAAGACCAAACAAATTACAGTGTGACATGGTATTTGAAAGAATCCGCACCCGCGGCAGTGTATGGGGTGCGTTGTACTTATGAAGAGGAACAAGATGGTTACACCGAAACCGTTGATGTCGAATTTCAAATTCTTTATACCCAAGATTGGACCTATATCAATGTCACGAATGACGAAGGTGTGCGCCGTATTAGCAATTTTACGGGCGGGCGCAATTTGACTTTGTATTTGAATGTGACTTTTAACGACGGGGCTGCCGACCCCATTTTGAGGGAAGCTGGAGCTGACTTTTCAACTGGTGCCAGCAAAGGAAAATTAGAAAGTAACAATATTGTCAGTACGAACACCATGCAAATCAATGTAAAAACGGTTTCGGGTAAAGTTTATACTCCCCAAAATTTAATGTACGAAATTGATGTGAATAAAAATAATCGTGTGGCAATTCGTTTCTTGGAACAGTTGAGTAACGATATCTATATGGTGCAATTTACTTCCAATGCTGACAATCGTATTATTGGGCAGTTTATTATTGATAATTCAGATATGCAAAGCGGAGTCAATCTATCAAATTTATGGGTTGTCTTGATGATTTTTGGCGGTTTGTTGGCTCTGGGTGCTGCATCCGCGTACTTGGTACCGTTCTTGATTGTTAAAGTCAACGAAACCCGTGTTTATAAAGAAAATGAACGTGTAGCACGTATGAAAAACCCTGAAGCATATGCCAATAAGAACAAAAAGAAGACATCCTTTAAGGAAGCGATTGATAAATTGATTTACAACATTAAAACACCGGTTTATAAGCGCAAAAAAGATGCCAAAGAGGAAGAAGCGCAAACCGAAGAAAAGGAATATACCAACCGCTTTACCGAAATGTTGCGTGAACGTCAAGAAAAACGTGATTTCATGCGCGAACATAATGTGACCAGTGCGGAAATGGAAAAGATGCAGGAAGCCGAAGCTGCGGCGGCAGCGGACAAAGCCAACAGTTTTGCAAGTTTGCGTGATGATGACGATGACGACGAAATCGCGACTTTCCGTGCCGCTCAAGATGAGATTTCAACGTTGGAAACGGGTTCATATGTCCAAGGTGGTACTACGTTTGCAAAACTTGACAGTATGCGCGATTACGAACCAGAACAAATAGTTGAACAACCACAACCGCAGCCTAAACAACCGCAAGGTGATTCTAATGACGACGGAAACAATGACAATGACGGAAACTAAGCCGACTAAACCGAAACAATCCGTCAGCCTTTACGAAAGGGCGGTTGCCTATGTTTTGGGGATGCCGAAAACGGAAAAGCAAGTTCGACAATGGTATGCCCGTAAAACTAACGACCAAGCCTCGATTGATGCTGATATTGCACGGTTGCAAGAGTACAATTTTATCAACGATGCCGATTATGCCCAAATGTACGTTGAAGCCAAAAAAGAAAAAATGGGGATTGGTATGATTCGCAATAAACTGCGGATGAACGGGGTAGACGCGGCAATTATTGAAGCGGCAGTGGCGGTGATTGACAACCAACATGATTTTGCATTAAATTGCGTTCAGAAATATATGCGTTCAAAAACGATGACGCCAGAAAACAAAAGCAAATTGTTCCGTTGGTTGATGGGGAAAGGCATTGCTTACGATTTATGCACGGAGGTAATTGATGAATATTGGCATTGATATTGTGGAGTGTGAACGGGTAGGCGGGTTGATTAGTAATAAAATTTTTAGTGCGGAAGAGTTGGATTATCTCCGTCAAAAAAATCACGCATTGCCGACTGTGGCGGGCTTGTTTGCCGCGAAAGAGGCTTATTTCAAAGCCAAAGGCACGGGAATTATCAAAAGCGAATTACCCCAAGTGGTGATTGGACATCACGAAAGCGGACAACCATATTACGTAAACGACTCACAAGCAACACTGTCAATCAGTCATACTGCGACCACGGCGGTGGCGGTTTGTATAATTTTTTAGGATTCTACCCAGTTCTATCGTAGATATAAGCATGATACAAAACAAAGGCTATCC